>DASTGC010000185.1:0-20499 GCA_035719485.1 Novosphingobium sp. | reverse complement strand
ATGTTGGGGGAAGCGGACCTGCTATTGATATGGCCAGGACGGGATTGCGCATAAACAGTGCGACGATCGGAGCCGGACGAATCGTGAAATCATCAGCGAAGTCGAGAGCTGTTGGGCGGTCATTGGCCGGCCGGCGGCGCTGCGAGCTTGATCATCAGGGTGGTCGCTGTGCGGTACACAACGGAAGAGCCCGGCGGGTACCGGGCCGGCGGCTCCTCGCCGACGTACCAGAGATAGTCTGACGGGTACCTGGCCGCGAAGGCGGCAAGGTCGGGACGCTCACCGTGAGCTTCGGGCAGCAAATAGGCGGGGTCATGCGGGGTGCGGGGATCGCGCAGGCTCAGCATGTGAACGCCCGGGATTGCAAAATCGGAATTGGTGACGGCGCTCCGGCGAACCGTGGCGTAGCAGACGATGTGCGACCAGGTGGGGAGTTGCCATCCGTTCGATGGCCGGTGAACGGCGCCGTAAACCCGCGCCCCGGGGGGGACCAGATCAAGCGCCTTCAACGCCACGCCAAGCTGTGCCGAGGTCTGGACCCAGCATGTTGAGATCGTGACAATGCGGATCCAGAACGGCAGGCTCACCGCCAGAAGACCTGCCCCCGGCAAGGGTAGATCGATAGCGAGGCAGGCAAGCATCAGCGCGGGAGTGGTCAGCCGGTAATCGGCGAAATCGCCGCCGCCGAAATGGCGCGGCAGCACGAAGGTGAGCACCGCTAGCATCGATGCCGACCAACCAACTCGCGGGTCCAGCCGGCCCGTCACGCCGGCGAAGATGACGCCGGCCCCCATGAGGAGCGTGGTGAGCACATCCTGGCCGCCGTAGTATCCGGCGAGGGTCCGCAGCCAGTTGTCGAGCTTGGAGAACACAGGGTGCGCGCCGTAGTCTCCCAAGTGGGACGTTGAACCGCCTTGCAGGGCAATCAGCGCAAAGGGCCCCCAGAGTGGCCAGGTCGCAAGCACGGCAGACCGGAGATTGCGGCGAACCGAGAACTCGTAGGCAAAGACGCAGATGCCCAATATGCCCCACCCGGATTGGTGGGCCAGGAAGACCACGAAACCGAGCGGCACGAAGGTCCACCCGGCGCGTCCTGCGCGGGACCGGTCGATCCACAAAGAACAAACGAGCAGGGCCAGGGCGAACGAGAGCGTATAGTTGGTAAATCCGAGCAGCAGCGCCGGTGACCAGACCCCCGGAAGGGCAAGGAGCGACCCGGCCCCGATGCGTCCGCGGAGGACCCATTCCAACCGGAACACGCCGATGGCCGTGAGCAGCGGAATGCCTGCCGCGATCACCCGTGCGGCGGCCTCGACCCCCAGCCACGGTCCAAACAGCAGCATCAGGGCGTCCACGCCAAGGTTGCCCGACCAGACCCACTGGAACGTGTAGTTCCGGGCGAGCAGCGGATCGCTGCCGCTAAGCATGACATGATATCGAGCCAGGTGCGCCGGAAAGTCGGTCATCTGGGGGTAGCGGGCCACCACGAAGGGCAATGCACTGAGCAGAGACAGGGCTAAGGCCAGCGCCAGGCCGAATTTCCGGGATGCAATCCGTCCGCTGACCAACGGGATACGCGCGAGATCCGCGGGCTTCGGACAGTATCGGAGCATCTCGCAAGTAGAACGAACAACACCTTTTTGATCAAGCACATGTTGTGGCCGCAGGCGCTTCCGCACAAGCGGAGTTCGGCGTGCGGTTCGAAGCTCTCAACGGATCAGACTTTAGCAATGTCGCGATCGCTGCCTGAAGTGGCAACTCTTCTTGCCTCGCTGCCAGCCCACGACGCCGGTCTAACCGGTGCGCTTGACATGAACATGTAGCCTGTTTTGGTAACGCCGCGAGATTAGCCTATGTCCGCAATGTTGGCGTTTGCGGAACGGCAGGAATTGCGGCGGAGCTGGGGGATAGCGGACGCCGTGATTTTCCATGTGTTTGTCGGAAGCAAACATGGACAGGGACGACGCATCCTGAGCCTGCCGAAGGGCTCGACACGAATGCAAGCGCGCCCGGGCCGTGTTCAGCCCCGGCCCACGCTCGAGTAGGCAAAGCCCTTGGCCCGCACCTCGTCCGGCCGGTAGACGTTGCGCAGGTCGACCAGCACCGGGGCGCGGGCGAGGCTTTTCACGCGGTCGAGGTCGAGGGCGCGGAAGGCGTCCCATTCGGTGACGAGGGCGACGGCGTCGGCCCCGGCCACGGCTTCGTAAGTGCTCTTCGCCATCTGCACGCCGGGCATCAGCGGGGCGGCCATCTCCATGCCTTCGGGGTCATAGGCGACGACTTCGACGCCGGCGTCCTGCAGGGTCTGGGCGATGGCGATCGAGGGGGCGTCGCGCATGTCGTCGGTGTTGGGCTTGAAGGTCAGGCCGAGCAGGGCGACGCGCTTGCCGCGGGCGTGGTCGGCCCCGCCGATCGCTTCGAGCACCTTGCGGCCCATGGCGCGCTTGCGGGTCTCGTTGACCTTGGCGACGGCCTCGACGATCCGCAGGGGGCTGTCATAGTCCTCCGCGGTCTTGAGCAGGGCGAGGGTGTCCTTGGGGAAGCAGGAACCGCCATAGCCGGGGCCGGCGTGGAGGAACTTGGCGCCGATGCGGTTATCCAGCCCGATGCCGCGGGCGACGTCCTGCACGTCGCCGCCAACCTTCTCGCACAGGTCGGCGATCTCGTTGATGAAGGTGATCTTGGTGGCGAGGAAGGCGTTGGCGGCGTACTTGATCATCTCCGAGGAGCGGCGGCTGGTGAACAGCAGCGGGGCCTGGTTGAGGAACAGCGGACGGTAGACCTCGCGCATGACTTCCTGTCCGAATTCGTCCTCGGCGCCGATGACGATGCGATCGGGGCGCTTGAAATCGCCGATGGCCGCGCCTTCGCGGAGGAATTCGGGGTTCGATACTACGGCCACCCGGTGCGGCAGGTTCGCGGCGCGGATTATCCGCTCGACCTCGTCGCCGGTGCCGACGGGGACGGTCGACTTGGTGACGACCACTGCCGGGTTCTTCAGGTTTTCGGCAATCTCCTGGGCCACGCCATAGACGTAGGACAGGTCGGCATGGCCATCGCCCCGGCGGCTGGGGGTGCCGACGGCGATGAAGATCGCCTGGGCGCCATCAATCCCCTCGGCCAGCGAGGTGGTGAAGGAGAGGCGGCCGGCCTTGACGTTGCTGGCGACCAGCTCGGCCAGGCCCGGCTCGAAGATCGGCATGATGCCGGCGTTGAGCCGCTCGATCTTGCCGGGATCCTTGTCGATGCAGACAAGGTCGTGGCCGAAATCGGCCAGGCACGCCCCCGAAACCAGGCCGACATAGCCCGAGCCGACCATTGCGATCTTCATGAAATGCTCCGTGTGTGAATGGAAATGTCGCCCGCCGTGTCGCGGGCTTCGATCAGGCGGCGGGTGGTGCCTTCCAGCGCCAGCGCGGTGAGCCGGCCGGAGAAATACGCGCCGGTATCGATCCCGATCCGGTTGGGTTTGATTTCGACCTCTTCGGTGATGGTGTGGCCATGGACGACGACGAGGCCGTGATCGCCCGGATAGCCGAGGAACGGCTCGCGAATCCAGCGCAGGTTGCCGGTCTTCTGCTCGTCGAGCGGGACGCCGGGCATGATCCCGGCGTGGACGAACAGATAGTCGCCAATGGTGACCATGTCCTCGAAGGCGGCAAGGAAGGCGGTGTCCTCGTCCGGGATCGAGCCGGCCATGAGCCCGGGGACCTCGTCGAATGCGGCGGCGCGGAAGGCCTCGGCGCAAAGCGGGTAGGACAGCAGGGTCTCGCACCCGCCGTGCTTGAGGAAGAGCCGCAGGAAATCGGGATTGTGGAAGGATTCGAGGAACATTTCCTCGTGATTGCCGGCGATGTAGCGCAGGGTCCGGCGCCGGCCCCAGGCGCGGGCGGCGGCGATGACGCCCGCACTGTCGGGCCCGCGATCGACGAGGTCGCCGAGCAGGACAACCGTGGTCTCCGCCGGCTGCTGCGCGGCATCGTCGGCGTCGATCGCGGCCACCAGCGCTGTAAACAGATCGCACCGGCCATGGATATCGCCCACCGCATAGACCCGCTGGCCGGCGGGAATGGCGGCGCTCCGGCGCTCCGGCTGGGGGCGCAGCAGTTTCTTGAGGGCTTCGAGCATGGCAGTGGCACGTAGCCGCGCGGTATAGGGAGCCGAGGTCCGCCGCACAACCGCCGCGGTGGTTCTGCGGGGGGTAGGTGGTGTTGCGCTGCTTCTCGCCTCGCTCGAACTAGTCCCTCGACAAGCTCGGGAGGAACGGAGAAGGAGAGGGTGGGATCAGTAATCAAGGGATTTGCCGATGAACCTGATGTTTCGACTTATCCCTGCCGTGGTGCTGGCGCTGGTGGTCGCGCCGGCTGCGGCCCGGGCCCAGGACGTGCCGGAGCCGGCGGCGATCACGATCTCGGGCAATGTGGCCCTGGTCAGCGATTACCGGTTTCGCGGCGTGTCGCAGAGCGGTGGCGATCCGGCGGTGCAGGGCGGGATCACGGTCACGCACGAGAGCGGGTTCTATGCCGGAGTGTGGTCTTCCTCGATCAGTTTCGCCAAGCTCGGCGCGAGCGCGGTCTATGGGAGCCAGGAGGTGGACCTGACCGCCGGCTGGTCGCGCGAGGTGGCCTCGGGGGTTACGGCCGATGTGGGGCTCGGCTACTATGCCTATCCCGGCGGGCATGTGGGCAAGGCTGATTTCCTCGAGGGCTACGGCTCGCTGGCGACGACCTATGGGCCGGCGCGGCTGAAGGCCGGGGTGAACTATGCCTGGCCGCAGGATTCGCTGGCGGGACGGCACAACCTCTATCTCTATACCAGTGCCGATGCCGCCGTCCCGGGAACGCCGGTCTCGCTCAATGCGCGGCTGGGCTACCAGGATGGCGCCCTTTCGGCCGCCTGGGTGGGCAGCGGCGGAACCGAGCGGCACGGGTGGGATTGGACCCTGGGCGCCAATGCAACGGTGCTGCGGCGGCTGACGCTGGGGGTCAGCTATGTCGGGGCCGGTGGACCCTCGCTGCGCGGGGTGACCGATGATACCGTGGTGGCCAGCCTGACCCTGTCGTTCTAGAGGAGCGCTTCGGTGACCAAGTACCTTCACACCATGATCCGCGTGACCGATCCGGAAGCGACCCTGCGGTTCTTCCGCCTGATCGGCGTCGAGGAAGTGCGCCGGCACGAATCGCAGCAGGGCCGCTTCACCCTGATCTTCCTCGCCGCGCCGGGTGAGGAGGGCGTGGCCGAGGTCGAGTTGACGTGGAACTGGCCGCCGGAGGACGGGTCGCCGGGCGAGGACTATCGCGGCGGGCGCAATTTCGGCCATCTCGCCTACCGGGTGGCGAATGTCTACGAGACCTGCCAGCGGCTGATGGACGCAGGGGTGACCATCAACCGCCCGCCGCGAGACGGCTACATGGCCTTTGTCCGCACGCCGGACGGCATTTCGGTGGAACTGCTGCAGGACGGACGGCTGGAGCCGGCCGAACCGTGGGCATCCATGCCCAATGTGGGCGAGTGGTAGGTCAGGCGGTGCCGGGCCGGGCCACGCGCAGCAGGGCGTAGCCGAGCAGGGCCGAGAACGCCGAACCGGCAAGGATGCCGAGCTTGGCCTGCTCGACCAGCTGGGGGGCGGCGGGGAAGGCCAGCATGGCGATGAACAGGCTCATGGTGAAGCCGATGCCGCACAGCGCGGCCATGCCCCAAAGCTGGAGCCAGGTGGCCCCCGCGGGCAGGACCGCCACGCCGGTGAAACGCGCCAGGGCCAGGGCGCCGAGCACGCCGGCCTGCTTGCCGAGAAACAGCCCCGCCGCCACCGCAAGCGGCAGGGGCGCCAGCACGGCGGCCAGGCCCGAGCCGGCGAGATGTACCCCGGCATTGGCGAAGCCGAACAGCGGGACGATCAGGTAAGCGCTCCATGGGGCGAGGCCGTGTTCGAAGCGCAGGAGCAGGCTGTCACCCCGGATCCGCCCCGGACGCAGCGGCACGGTGAAGGCGGCGAGGACTCCGGCCACGGTGGCATGGACGCCGGAATGGAGCACGGCATACCAGGCCAGCGCGCCGAGCAGGCCGAACGGCAACCAGTGATCCACGCCACGACGGCCCAGCGCGGCCATGACGGCAAGGATCGCCGCGGCGGCGGCGAGCCAGCCGAGGTGGAGCGCGGGCGTATAGGCCAGGGCGATGATCGCCACCGCCCCAAGGTCGTCCACGATGGCGACGGTCAGGAGCAGCAGGCGCAAAGTGGGAGGCGCACGGCGGCCGAGGAGGGCGAGTACGCCAACGGCAAAGGCGATATCGGTGGCGGCGGGAATGGCCCAGCCCGCGCCGAGACCCGGCATGCCCCGGGCAAGGCCAAGGTAGACCAGCGCGGGCACCACCATCCCGGCCAGTGCCACCATGACCGGCAGGCGCCGCTTAGCGGGCGTGGCCAGTTCACCGTCGACGATCTCACGCTTGATCTCCAGCCCGACCACGAAGAAGAACACGGCCATCAGGGCATCGTTGATCCACAGGTCCAGCGTGGCGAGCTTGGCAATGGGCGTGACTGGCAGCGGCGCGGCGAAGACCGCGTGGTAGCGATCGGTCAGCGGCGAATTGGCAAGGACCAGCGCGGCTGCGGCGGCGGCGATCAGCAGCAGCCCGGCGCCCGCTTCGCCCCGCGCCAGGCGGGTGATCCGGGTGGCGAGGCGGGTAAAAAAGTGTTTCTGCGGGTGCATCGGATGCACTCTTCGCCGGGCCGTTAAGGGTTTGCAAGGACTCTGCAATGGATTACAGCGCTCACTACTGGTTTTTACGGGGGTTTGAGACGGCATGGCCTGGGGGGGCGATGCACTGGTGACAGCGCCGCTCGCCGCGACCGCCCTGGCGGCCGGGGTGCTGCCGTTGCTGCAGGCGGTGCAGTATGAACTCACGCTGTTTGCCGGGTTCTGGTTCATCGTCGGGATGGTCGACGAGCTCGCGGTGGATGCGATCTGGGGCTGGTTGCTGCTGCGCGGCCGGGTGCGTTCGCACCGCCTGAACGACGGGCTGGCCGGGCGCGAACTGGCCGGCGAGGCCGCCGTGTTCATCCCGGCATGGCAGGAGGCCGGCGTGATCGGGGCCACGGTGAGCCATGCGCTGAAGGCGTGGACGCAAGCGGAGCTGCGGCTCTATGTCGGCTGCTATCGCAACGACCCGGCGACCATCGCTGCCGTGATGGCTGCCGCCGGCGACGATGCCCGGCTGCGCCTGGTCGTGCACGACCGCGACGGTCCGACGACCAAGGCGGACTGCCTCAACCGGCTTTACGGCGCGCTGTGCGAAGACGAACTGCGCTCCGGCCGGCGCGCGCGTTCGGTGGTGCTGCACGATGCCGAGGACATGGTCCATCCGGCCGCCCTGTTCGTGCTCGATGCCGCGCTGCACGAGGCCAGCTTCGTCCAGCTGCCGGTGCGGCCCGAGCCGCAACCGCGCTCGCGCTGGGTTGCCGGACACTATGGCGACGAGTTTACCGAGAGCCATGCCAAGGCGATGGTCGTGCGCGATGCGCTGGGCGCGGCGCTGCCGGCGGCGGGGGTGGGCTGCGCGATCGCCCGCAACGTGCTCACCGACCTCGCCCGCGAGCGCAAGACCGAACTGGCGCGCGAGCAGGGCGTCATCCTCAGCCGCCAGGCCGGGCCGTTTGCCTCGGAATGCCTGACCGAAGATTACGAGATGGGCTGGCGGATCGCCCGCGGCGGCCACCGCGCCCGGTTCCTGCGGCTGCGGGACGGGGCCGGGCAGCTGATCGCGACGCGCTCCTACTTCCCCGATGCGATCGACGCGGCGGTGCGGCAGAAGGCCCGCTGGGTCCACGGCATCGCCTTCCAGGGCTGGGACCGGCTCGGCTGGGGTGGCCGCACGGTGGACCTGTGGATGGCCGCGCGTGACCGGCGCGGACCGCTGGTCGCGCTGGTCCTCTTCGTTGCCTATGCGCTGATCGTGCTCGGCGGCGTTCTTGTCGTTGCCGAGAATGCGGGCTGGACCAGGGCGCGGCCGCAGTCGGGGGTGCTGCAGGTGGTGATCACGCTCTGCGTGGCCGGGCTGCTCTGGCGCATGATCATGCGCTTTGCGTTCACCGCACGCGAATATGGCTGGCGCGAAGGGCTGCTGGCGGTGCTGCGCATTCCGGTTGCCAACGTGATCGCGATCGTGGCCGGGCGGCGGGCGATCACGGCCTATGTCCGCAGCCTGGCCGGGAGCGCCGTGCGCTGGGAGAAGACTGCGCACCACGGCCACCCCGCGCTGGTGCGGCAAGCGGGGCAAGGCGCCTGATGGCCGGCACGCGCTCACGCGGCCAGCCGCTGGTGGTGCTGGCGGTCCTGCTGACCGGCTGGGTTGGTGCCCGGGCGCTGGCGTGGAACCTGCTGCCGGACGAACCGGATATCGTTGCCGTGGCCGGACTGGACCAGCAGGCGCTGACGCCGCCGCCGATCAGGGCCCTTTCCGTCGGCGCGGCCGGCACCACGCGCAATCGCGTCGCCGCGGTCCATGCGAGCGTGCAGCCAGCGCCGCCGCTCGCGCCGGCACCCGGCGCCTTGCCGCCGATGTGGCAGGACCAGCCGTTGCGACCGGTGCCGCCGCCGCGGGCCGACTTCGCTCTGATCCC
This sequence comes from Novosphingobium sp., assembly GCA_035719485.1. Classification (GTDB taxonomy): domain Bacteria; phylum Pseudomonadota; class Alphaproteobacteria; order Sphingomonadales; family Sphingomonadaceae; genus Novosphingobium. Next base: position 11,876 of record DASTGC010000185.1, on the reverse strand, counting down.
GCTGGCCGAGGCGCCGGTGGTCCGGCCCGGGGTGGAGCAGCGGATGGCCACGGCCGGGGGGCACCAGCTGCTGTGGCTGGCAGCCGCGGCCATGTTGCCGCTGCCCGCCGATGTTGCCGCCCGCGTGGATGGTGCGCGGGCGCCCGTTACTTCCATCGCACCGCTGCCGCGCTGGTCGGCCGATGGCTGGCTGTTCCTGCGCCGGGGCGGCAGTGTGGCGACCTTCCCACGGCTCAGCGGCGGGGGCACCTATGGGGCCAGCCAGGCCGGGGCCGTCCTGCGCTACCGGATCGCGCCCGCCGATCCCCACCGCCCGGCGCTCTACCTGCGCGGGGCGGGTGCGCTCAACGGCACGCGTGAGCAGGAGGTGGCGCTCGGCCTTGCCGCAAGGCCGCTGGCGGGTGTGCCGGTGGCGGCGATGGCCGAATTGCGCGCGACCCGCAATGCCCAGGGGCTCTCCGCCCGTCCGGCCCTGGCGCTCGTGACCGAACTGCCGCCACAGCGCCTGCCGCTGGGCTTCACCGGGGAGGCCTATGTCCAGGGGGGCTATGTCGGCGGGCGCTTTGCCACGGCCTTCATCGACGGGCTGGCGCGGGCGGAGCGGAATTTCGCAACGGTGGAAGGGGCCGAAGTCCATGCCGGCGGCGGTATCTGGGGTGCCAGGCAGCGCGGCGCGGCCCGGCTGGACGTGGGCCCGGTCGCCAGTGTGAGGCTGCGGCTGGGAGATACGGCCAGCGCGCGGCTGGAGGCGGACTGGCGCTTCCGCGTGGCGGGCGGGGCAAGCCCCGGCTCTGGCCCGGCGCTTACCTTGTCGGCCGGATTCTAGGCCGTAAACTCTAGGCGGGCTCGTCGAGGCGTAGCCAGTCAGGGAGCAGGTCGGGCGCGACGTCGTCCATCCGCACGTGATCGATGGCGAGGCCAAGCTCGGGATAGGCGATCCGCTGCCGGTCCGGGTGGGAACGGGCGAGGGGGACGACCAGCAGCCGCCGGTTGACCTTTTGCCGCCAGTTCATCCGCGCGGTGTTTTCCTGGCCGACATAGCAGCCTTTGGTGAAGCTCACCCCGTTGAGTTCGGCGGCATTGCATTCGAGCCAGAGGGTCTGCCCGTCGCCCAGTTCGGCGCGCCCCTCGGCTACGCCATGGTGCAGGCGGTGCGCGCGCCAGGCGGCGTCGGCGCTCTCCCCATCGTCGGCATCGACCGGGCTGATCCAGCGTTCGCCGAGCGCGGCGAGGCGCGGATCGGGCGAAGCACCGTCACCAACATGGCCGCGCCAGTGCACCGCCACCGAGCCATCGACCCCGATCGCGATCTTGCGGCGCAGGCGATATAGCGACAGCCGCCGGACGAGGGCATCGGCGGCGGCGGCCTCGCAATCGAGCAGCAGGTCATTGCCGGAAGGCCAGACGAGGAAATCAAACAGGACCTTGCCCTGGGGCGTCAGCAGGCCGCACCAGACGGGAAGCAGACCGGTCACATCCTGGGTGACGAGGCCCTGGAGGAATCCGGCCGCATCCTCACCCTGCTCTGGCGAGAGGCGGACGATGGCGCGGTTGAACAGGCGGGTTGCGGTCATGGGTGGGTCACTGGTCGGCAGGACATATATCGAAGGGGAGTTCTGCTTGGCAACGGCAACTGTGACAAGGCAGTTCCCCCGGTTCCCGGAAAACTTACAAACACGGACTAACCTGCTGAAATATAGTTATTAATATGTCCACCCGGGCAGGCCGTTTGGCGCGGGGGCGCGGGCTTGCTAGGATGGGGCATGATCCGAGCCCGCCGCCACGTCCCCGCATCCGCCTTGCTGGCGGCGCTGGTGCTTGTCGCCGGCTGTTCGGCCCAGAAGCGGCCGGAGCGGCGCGCCGAGCAGGATCCCGCGGTCTCGGGCGCGCTGGGCGAGCAGTTGATGACCGATCCCGACCTGGCCCGGATCAACCTCCAGAACCGCGCGATCAGCGGCGGGGGCAGCGCCGCGGCGCCGATCCCGCTGGAGGACCGGTCGACCGGAGCCATAGCTCGCGCCCGCGCCGATGCCGCGGCGCTGCTTGGCCGCGCTGCGGCGGGTGCTCCGCCAACCGGGCCTGTGGGGCCGGGGCTGGCGCGGGAAACGCCTGCGCTGGCCGCCGTGGCTGCGCTTGGCCCGGCGGCGAATGCCTGTGCGGGCAAGCTCGAACCGGGCTTTGCCTGGGCGGCGCGGGTGTCGCCGGCCTTGCCGATCTACCCGCGCGGCCATGTCCAGGAGGCCGCCGGCACCGACCGCGACGGCTGCGCGCTGAGGGTTGTCAACTATGTGACGCCGGTTCCGGCGGACGAGCTTGCGGCGTTTTACTGGGCGCTGGCCGGGCGCATGGGGCCCGGGCGGCAGAGCAGGCTGGCGGGGGCGGACCGGGTCATCGCGGGACGCCGGGGCACGGGGCAAGGGGTGGTGATGATCGCCGCGCGCGGCGACGGGTTGACCGAGGTGGACCTGGTTACCAGCGGCCTGTGACGCTCAAGGCTCGGCCAGGCCGAGGCCGATCGTGGCGCGGGGCTGGTCCATCTCCGCCGAGGAAACCGGATAGGCGCAGGAATCCGCGGCATAGAAGCCGCCGGGGCGAAGGTTGCCGGACAGGCCAGTGCCCCCGAACGGCGAGCCTGGAGAGATCGCCGTAGTGGGCCGGTTCCAGTTGACCACGCCGGTGCGCACGTTGGCCCAGAAGCGGTTGTAATCCTGCGGGCTGCCGCCGATCAGGCTGGAGACGAGGCCGTATTGCGTGGCATTGGCCTCGTTGATCGCCTCGTCGAGCGTGCCGACGCGGATCACCTGGAGCAGGGGGCCGAGCAGTTCGACATCGGGACGCTCGGCCATGCCGGTGGTCTCTATAATGGCGGGTGAGAGGAACGGCCGGCCGGGAACCTGGCGGACCATGTGCTTGATCGGACGGCCGCCGTTGGAGAGGAGGTAGACGAAGCTTTCGGTCAACCCTTCGGCTGCGGCGTTATCGATCACCGGGCCCATGAACGGGGCCGGATCATCGAACGGGGCGCCGACGATCAGCCGGTCAGCCAGGCGCTTCACTTCGGCCATCAGGCTATCGAACAGGCCATCGCGCACGATCAGGCGGCGGGCATTGGTGCAGGCCTGCCCGGACCAGCTGAAGGCCGATTGCACGATCAGCGTGGCCGCATCCTCCAGCTTGGGCGTATCCCAGGCGACGATCGGGTTGTTTCCGCTCATCGCCAGGGAGACCAGCTTGCCCGGCATGGTCGCCAGCTTGCGGTTGAGCGCGATGCCATTGGCGGACGAGCCGGAAAACAGCACGCCGTCGACCCCTTCGTGGAGGGCGAGGGCCTGGCCGACTTCGGGGCCGCCGGGGCAGAACTGCACGACATTGGCGGAGATGCCCGCGCGGTGGAAGCACTGGACGAGGACCTGGACGGCAACGCTCGCCTTCTCGCTGGGCTTCAGGATGACGGCATTGCCCGCGATCAGCGCGGGGATCGCCTGGGCGGCGGGGATGGCGAGCGGCGAGCTGGCCGGGCCGATCGCCACGATCACCCCGTGCGGCTTGTGGCGCAGGGCGCTGGTGCCCTGCAGGGCATTGTCCAGCCGGCGCTGGGCGGTGCGTTCGGCATAGGCGCGCACGGCGAGTTCGACCCGCTCGATCACGGCATCGACTTCGCCGCGCGCGGCCCACAGCGGCTGGCCGCTTTCCCGCGCGACCAGGGTGGCGAGATCATCCGCTTCCTTGCGCAACTCGTTGACGAAGCGGCGGACCAGTTCGATCCGGTTGGCAAGGGAGAGTGCCGCCCACGTCGGCCAGGCGCGGCGCGCGCGTTCGACGCAATCTTCCACATCGCCGGGCAGGCCGCGCCACAGCTCTTCTCCCGTGGCCGGTGCAATGGAGATGATTTCCGCGCTCATCGAAGGGTTCGCAGGGGAGCCTTGGCCAGTGGATCAGGGGCGGGCGCAGGCCCGTCAGGTGAGCATCATAGAGCCGCGACAACCGATCTCACAATCCCATCGTCTCCGGAATGGCGAGAATTGCCGCCGGTAGCAGCGGGACATTCCCGAGGGGCAGTGCCGCGCCAGGATTCAGGGATGCGCGGCGGGCTCCGGCGATTGCCCCAGCGCATGGCCGAGCCGGCGCAGGGCCGCGACGTGGGCATGGAGGGGGGCCCAGTCGTCGTCCCGGTCGATGGCGGACCACAGGCTCTCCACCACGTCGATGTGGTTGGTGGGGGGCTCGGCTCCGGCCCAGAACGGATCGTCGGTGGCGCCGGGCCGGGGCGCGCGGGCCGCCAGCAGGGCGCCGAATTCGCCCGAGGGGTGTGCGCGGCCGCCGCGGTGGCGGAAATAGAGCGTGTCGGGCGAAATGGCTTCGGCGACCATCTGCTGCTGGGCGGCGACCATCAGGGCAAGGTCGGCATCGGTTTCCGAGGGCTCGACACCGAGCCGCCAGCAGAAGCGCCGCGCCAGCGCCTCCTGGAACAGCGGCCCGAACCGCTCGAGCGCCGCCATCAGCGGGGTGGTCTCCGCCAGCGCACTGAGCGCGATCGCGAGCTGCCCGCAGTTCCAGTAGATCGCGCTCGGCTGGCGGCCATAGGCATAGAGGCCGGAATGATCGAAATAGGCGGCGGTGAAGGCGGGATCATGGCGCGGCAGCCAGCGCCACGGGCCATAGTCGAAGCTCTCGCCGGTTATGTTCATGTTGTCGGTGTTGAGCACGCCGTGGACGAAGCCTGCGACCATGTAGCTTGCCGCCATGTCGGCCAGCCGGGCGACGGCCTGGTGCAGGAGGATCACGGCGGGCTCGTCGCGGCCCGGCGCATCCTCGGGCGGGGGCGGGCCGGGAAATTCGCGCAGGCAATAGTCGATCAGTTCGGCGAGGTGATCGTGCTCTTCCAGCACCGCCAGCCGCTGGAAGCTGCCGATGCGGACATGGCCGTGGCTTAGCCGGACGAGCACCGCCGAGCGGGTGGGCGAGGGCTCGTCGCCGCGTTCCAGCGCCTCGCCGGTCTCGATCACCGAGAAGGTCTTGCTGGTATAGGTGCCGAGTGCCTCGAGCATCTCGGTGGCGAGGATCTCGCGGCAGGCGCCCTTCAGGGTCAGCCGCCCATCGCCGAAGCGGCTGTAGGGCGTCTGGCCCGAGCCCTTGGTGCCGAAATCGAGCAGGCGGCCCGGTGCATCGCGCAACTGCGCATAAAGAAAGCCGCGCCCGTCGCCGATGTCGGGATTGTAGGACTGGAACTGGTGGCCATGATAGCGCAGCGCGAGCGGCCCGGGCAGGTTGCCATCCAGCGGGGCGAAGCGGGCGAAGCGTTCGATCCACTGCTCGTCGTCCAGCCCATCCAGGCCGACGGCGGCGGCCCAGCGATTGTTGCGGAAGCGCAGGATTGCCTGCGGGAAGGCGGCTGGCGCGACCGCATCGGCCAGCCAGGGGGCCAGGGACAGGATCTGGGGATCGGGCCGGTAGCCGGCGGGTTGCGGTTCGCTGCGCATCGCGCGATAGTGGGAACTCGCGAACCGGGGCGCAAGGCGCAGGCGCCCGCACCCAGGGACAATACAGTCGAGATGAGCGAATTCGAGGATCGCTACTGGACCAGCCCGGACGGGCTGCGTCTCCACTACCGCGCCTATGCCGCAGGCGCAGGCTTGGGTGAGGGTGAGGGGAACCGGCTGTCGGCGCTCTGCCTGCCGGGGCTGACCCGCAACGCCCGCGATTTCGAAGCCCTGGCGCCGCGAATTGCCGCCACGGGCCGGCAGGTGCTGTGCCCCGACCTGCGCGGACGGGGCGACAGCGACTATGCGAAGGATTCGGCGAGCTACAACCCGCTGCAATATGTCGAGGACATCGAGGCCCTGCTGGCCGAACTCGCCCTCACCCGGATTGTCGCCGTCGGGACCTCGCTGGGCGGGCTGATCACCATGCTGCTGGCCCTGCGCAATCCGGGCGTGATCGGGGGCGCGGTGCTCAACGATATCGGCCCGGTGATCGAGGCCGAGGGCCTTGCCCGGATCCGCGACTATGTCGGTTCGGGCCGCTCCTTCCCGACCTGGATGCACGCGGCGCGCGCGCTGGAGGAAACCCACGGCCCGGTCTTTCCCGATTTCGAGGCGGGCGACTGGCTGCGGATGGCCAAGCGCCTGATGGTGCTGGGGCAGAGCGGCCGCATCGCCTTCGATTACGACATGAAGATCGCCGAGCCGATCGAGGCCGGCGAGGGCGGCGCAGCGCCAGACCTGTGGCCGGCCTATGCGGCGCTGGCGCCAACCCCGCTGCTGGTGCTGCGGGGTGAGCGGTCCGACCTGCTCAGCGCCGAAACGGCGGCCGAGATGGCGCGGCGGATCCCGGGGGCGGAAGTGATTACCGTTTCCGGCCGGGGCCATGCGCCGACGCTCGAGGAGCCGGCCGCCGCGAGCGCGATCGACCGGCTGCTGTCCCGCTGCGACTGACCCCTTTGCGCGTCCTGCACCTCCATTCGGGTTTCGATGCCGGCGGCAAGGAACTGCGCGCGGTGCGGCTGATGAACCTGTTTGGGCCGGGCGTGGCGCACAGCGTCGTTTCCGCCCAGCCCGGCGCGCTGGGCGCCGCTGCGGCAGTGGCGCCCGGGATCGCCGTTGCCTATCCGGATGACTTTCCGCCGCTCAACGGGCCGGTCCGGCTTGGCCGCCTTGCCCGGATTGCCCGGGCGATGGCGGGCCATGACCTTGTGCTGACCTACAATTGGGGCGCGATGGACGCGGTGATGGCCCATACCCTGTTTTCGCAGGTGCTGAAGCTGCCGCCGCTGGTCCATCACGAGGACGGGTTCAACGAGGACGAGGCCGGCCGGCTCAAGACCTCGCGCAACTGGTATCGCCGGATCGGACTGGGCAGGGCTTCCGGACTGATCGTGCCCTCGCAGAGGCTGGAGCGGATCGCGCTCGAGACCTGGCACCAGCCCGCCTGGCGGGTGCGGCGTATCGCCAACGGAATTCCGACCGGTGCCTATTCCGCCAGGCCGCGCCCCGATGCCCTGCCGCGGATTATAAAGCGCCCGGGCGAGCTCTGGCTCGGTACGCTGGCCGGGCTGCGAGCGGTAAAGAACCTGCCCCGGCTGGTGCGTGCCTTCGCCGGGTTGCCGGAGGAATGGCAGCTGGTGATCGTGGGCGAAGGACCCGAGCGCGAGGCGATCCGAAACACGGCGATCGAACTCGGCATCGGCCACCGCGTGCACCTGCCCGGCTTCGCTCCCGATCCGGCCAGCGTGCTGGGCCTGTTCGACCTGTTCGCCCTGTCATCCGATAGCGAGCAGTTTCCGATCTCCGTGGTGGAGGCTATGGCCGCGGGGCTGGCGGTGGTCGCCCCGGCGGTGGGCGACGTGGCGGCCATGGTTGCCCCGGAGAATGCGCCTGCGATCGTGGCGCCTGGCGACGATGGCAACCTTGCCGCCGCGTTGGCCGAGCTTGCCGCCGATCCCGCCCGGCGTGCCCGGATCGGGAAGGCGAACCGCGCCCGGGCGCGCGCCGAATTCGACGAGGGCGCCATGCTGGAGGCCTATCGCGCGGCCTACGGTGCGGCGTTGGGGCGCGAGAGCTTTCCCTGACCCGGGGCGCCACAGGCCCCGGTTTCCCCCGGCATTCAGGCAAGCTTCACCACGATTGCCGTTGAAATGCACCCGCCATCCGCTAAGAACCCGGCAATCTCGGCGTGAACCGCGACCGTCTGTCAGAAAAGAGCCGCGAACTTGGTCCTGCGTCCCCATTCCAACCGCACCCGCACCCCCGCTCCTGCCAGTGCCGCCGACGGCGCGCCCCGCCCCGGCGGCGAGGGCTTCCTGCGCGAAGTGGACGAGGCGCTGCGCGAGCAGGAAATGCTCGATGCGTTCAAGCAATACGGCAAGCTGGCGGCGGGCGCGATCGCCCTCTTCCTGGTGGTCCTTGCCGGTTACCTGTGGTGGGACCATTCGCGCGAGGTCAAGGCGGGCGAGCGCGGCGAACAGCTGACCATCGCGCTGGACCAGGTCGAAGCGGGCAAGCTCGATGCCGCCCGGGCCGACATGGCCAAGCTGGCCGATGGCGGCGACGGCGTTGCCGCCGCGGCGCAGATGATGAACGCGGGGATCCTTTCGCAGCAGGGCAAAAATGCCGAGGCGCAGAAGGCCTTCGCGGCCATTGCCGCCGACGACAAGGTGCCCCAGCCCTACCGCGACCTCGCCACGATCCGCGAAGTTGCCTCGGGCTTCGACACGATGCCCGCCGAGCAGGTGGTTGCCCGACTGAAGCCGCTGGCCGTTCCGGGCAAGCCGTTCTTCGGCAATGCCGGCGAACTGCTGGGCGTGGCCTACATGAAGCAGAACCGCAACGACCTGGCCGGTCCGCTGTTTGCCGCGATCGCGCGCGACAAGACCGTATCCGACACCCTGCGCCGCCGTGCCCGGCAGATGGCCGGGCTGCTCGGGGTCGACGCGGTCGACGACGTCAACGCTGCCGCTGCCGGGCAATCCGGCGGTGCTGTTGCCCCCCCTGCTGCCGCCCCCGCCGGACCGGCCCAATAACGCCGACCGTCCAGGAGAGATGCCCCGCATGACCACCCTTTCGACCCAACCTGCCCGCACTTTGGCCACCCACAGCGGGGCCGCCCGTGGGGCCGCCCGCAGCTGGGCCGCCCCGCTGATGCTCGGCCTCGTCCTCGCGCTGTCGGCCTGCGGCGGCAAGAAGGGCCCGACCACGCCGACCGTGGGCAACCGCATTCCGATCCTTTCGCGGATCGAGAGCGGGGCCAGGGTCGATCCCACGCTCAACCAGGTGGCGGTCGTCGTCCCCCCGGCGGTGGACAATCCCGAATGGCCGCAGGCGGGCAATACCCCGGGCAAGTCCTATGGCAACCTGGGCCTTGGCGAATCCCTGTCGCGCGCGTGGAGCGCCGGCATCCCCGGTTCGTCGAACCGCCAGCGCCTTGCCGCCTCGCCGGTGATCGGCGGCGGACGATTGTTCGTGATGGATACCAATGGCGTGGTCCATGCCTTCGATGCGGGCACCGGCCGCGCCCAGTGGACGCAGGCCTTCCGGATCAAGGGCGACAGTGCAGCCGCGGTTTTCGGCGGCGGCGCCTCCTATGACAGCGGCCGGGTCTATGTGACCACGGGCCTTGGCGAAGTTGCCGCGCTGGAAGCGGCCAGCGGCAAGTTGCTGTGGCGGGTCAAGCCGGCCGGGCCGCTGCGCGGTTCGCCGACGATTGCGTTCAATGCGGTCTACGCGATGACCCAGGACAACCAGCTGGTCGCCCTCAATGCCGAGGACGGGGCGGTGCTGTGGAACGTGTCGGCCTCGACGGGCCAGTCCGGCGTGTTCGGCGTGGCTGCCCCGGCGGTGGGCCAGGGCACGGTGGTCGCCGGCTTCTCCACCGGCGAACTGGTCGCCTATCGCTACGAGAACGGGCGCACCCTGTGGTCGGACGCTCTCGCGCGGACCTCGCTATCGACCTCCGTTGGCGTGCTGACCGACATCGACGCCGATCCGATCATCGATCGCGGGCAGGTGTTCGCGCTCGGCCAGGGGGGGCGCATGGCGGCCTATGAACTGGTGACCGGCCAGCGCATCTGGGAGCTGAACCTCGCCGGCATCTCCACCCCCGCGGTCGCCGGCGAATGGATCTTCACCCTGACCGACGATGCGAAGCTGATCTGCCTTGCCCGGTCCACCGGTCGCGCCCGCTGGTCGACCCAGCTGGCCCGGTACGAGAACCAGAAGAAAAAGAAGAACCAGGTGTTCTGGACAGGCCCGGTGCTGGCCGGCAGCCGCCTGTGGATCGCCAACAGCCGCGGCGAAATAATGAGCGCGGCGGTCGAGGACGGGTCGGTCCGGCCGTTCGCCAAGGTGGGCAGGGGCGTCAGCCTCGCGCCCGTCGTGGCGAACCGCACGCTCTATGTGCTGGACGACGGCGGCAAGATCAGCGCCTTCCGGTGAGGCGGGCAGCCGCCCATCATAGAGTGGATAATGCAATGCCGGCCGGGCCTCCCCGGGACTGTCGGCCATTCACGCATTGCGCGGGGTGAGTGCATTTGCAATCGGGACGCTTGCCATGATGAGTCGCCCCACGGCGAACGCGGTTGGGAGCTGACGGACCGTGTCGATCACAATGCCGCTGCCCGATGCCGCCACGCTGGCCAAGCGTGACAGGATCGTTGCCGCCATGCGCGCGATCGTGCCCGGGGAAGGGGTGATCGATGATCCGGACGGGCTGCGGCCGTGGGAATCAGACGGGCTGACCGCCTATCGCCAGCCGCCGATGCTCGTGGTCCTGCCGGAAACGTTGGAGCAGGTCTCTGCCGTGCTGCGCTGGTGCCACGCCGAAGGGGTGAAGGTGGTGCCGCGCGGTTCGGGGACTTCGCTTTCGGGCGGGTCCCTGCCGCTGGCCGATGCCGTGCTGCTCGGCATGGGCAAGTTCAAGCGGGTGCTGGAGATCGACTACGAGGACCGCGTGGCAGTGGTCCAGCCGGGCGTGACCAACCTTGCCATAACCCAGGCGGTGGAGGGGCGCGGGTTCTATTATGCGCCCGATCCATCCAGCCAGATCGCCTGCTCGATCGGCGGGAATGTGGCGGAGAATTCCGGCGGGGTGCACTGCCTGAAATATGGCCTCACCACCAATAACGTGCTCGGCGTCGAACTGGTGCTCATGGACGGGGAGATCGTCCGGCTCGGCGGGCGACACCTCGATGCCGCCGGGCTCGACCTGCTTGGCGTGGTGGTCGGGTCTGAAGGGCTGCTAGGCGTGGTGACCGAGGTGACCGTGCGCATCCTGCCCAAGCCGGAAACGGCGCGGGCGGTGCTGGTCGGGTTCCCCGATGCTGAACAGGCGGGGGCTTGCGTCGCCGAGGTGATCGCCGAGGGGATCATCCCGGCCGGCATGGAGATGATGGACAAGCCGGCGATCCATGCGGCCGAGGCCTTCGTCAAGGTGGGCTATCCGCTGGACGTGGGCGCGCTGCTGATCGTCGAGGTCGATGGGCCTGCTGCCGAATGCGATTACCTGATTGGCGAGATTGCCCGCATCGCCGGGGACAACGGTGCCGTCACCACCCGGGTTTCGCAGGACGAGGCCGAACGCATGGCCTTCTGGGCCGGGCGCAAGGCCGCGTTCCCTGCCGTCGGCCGGATTTCGCCCGACTATTACTGCATGGATGGCACGATCCCGCGCCGTCGCCTGCCCGAGGTGCTGCGGCGGATGGAGGAGCTCTCCGCCCAATACGGCCTCGGCGTCGCCAACGTGTTCCATGCCGGCGACGGCAATCTCCACCCGTTGATCCTCTACGATGCCAATGTGCCGGGCGAGCTCGACCGGGCCGAGGAGTTCGGCAACGACATCCTGCGCCTGTGTGTGGAAGTGGGCGGGGTGCTGACCGGTGAGCACGGGGTCGGCATCGAGAAGCGCGACCTGATGCCGGAGATGTTCGGCGAGGAAGACCTGAAGCAGCAGCAGCGGATCAAGTGCGCCTTCGATCCCGAACTGCTGCTCAATCCGGGCAAGGTCTTCCCGACCCTGCATCGCTGCGCCGAGCTGGGGCGGATGCACGTCCACCACGGCGCGCTGCCGCACCCTGAATTGCCGAGGTTCTGATGCTGGAGCCGAGGGACGCGCAGGACCTGCGCCAGATCATCGCCGATGCCGCCGCGCGAGGAGTTAAGCTGGAGCTTCAAGGCGGAGGCACGCGCGCCGGCTTTGGTGCCCCGCGCGAGGCGAGACCGGTCTCGCTGCGCGCGATCAGCGGCGTGGTCGACTACGATCCGGCCGAGCTGGTCCTGACGGTGCGGCCCGGCACGCCGCTGGCCGAGGTCGAGGCGCTGGTGGCGGGCGAGGAACAGATGCTCGCCTTCGAGCCCTGGGGGGCGGAGGGCGCGACGATCGGCGGG
>DASTGC010000184.1:0-8569 GCA_035719485.1 Novosphingobium sp. | reverse complement strand
CGGATCCGGCGTCCCTGGCTCCGGCGCCCCTCGCCGCGGCCAGCATTGCACCCATGCCGGTTGCCGAGGTTCTCGCCTCTCCCGGAACGGGGGTCGGACGGATCGCGCTCTCGCCCGGGCACGAACTCACGGAAACCCTGCCGGACGGGCACCGCGAACAGGTAAGCTCGATGCTCGCCGTGGGACACCCGATGCAATTCGGCGACTTCGTGTGGAACGATCGCGGCGTGCCCCCGGGCCGGCCGTGGGTCCGCGTCGACCTCGATCGCCAGCTCGTCTCGGTCTTCCGGTCAGGGCAGGAAATCGGCACCGCGGTAATCCTCTACGGTGCGCAGAACACGCCCACCCCGCTCGGCTGGCACAGGATCATCGCCAAGGCGCGCGATCACTACTCGCGCAGCTATGATGCGCCGATGCCCTACATGCTGCAGCTGACCGCTGACGGGGTTGCCCTCCACGCCAGCCTGGTGCGCGAGGGCAAGGGCACGCACGGCTGCATCGGCCTGCCCCACCTGTTCGCCGCCAGGCTGTTTGAAACGATGGAACGGGGCGATCCGGTGCTGATCCTCGGCGCTGCCGCCGCGCGCTCCTGAATCCGCAATAAAGCCTTCGATCTTAACGAAATAGTAGGTCTGTCGGACGCAGTCTTCCGGCATGGCTACCGGTCGTGCGATCCTCCACCGTCCTGGCAAGGCCCTGCTCGCGGCGGGCCTGCTGGCGCTCGGCGCGCCGTTGCTGACCGGCGCGGTCACGGCCGACCGCTCATTCCAGCAGCGGTTGCTTGCTGCACACAACATGGAGCGGGCCCGGGTCGGCGTCGCGCCGCTCGACTGGAATCCGCACCTGGCCGCTTCCGCCCAGCAATGGGCCGATCACCTTGCCACCACCGGCCAGTTCCGCCACTCGCCAGACGATCCCGCCGATCCCCAGGGCGAGAACCTGTGGGAAGGCACGCGCGGCTACTTCTCGGTCGAAGACAAGGTGGGCGCCTGGATCCGCGAGAAGCAATTCTTCCGCCAGGGCACCTTCCCCGCCAACAGCACCACTGGCCGGGTGGAAGACGTGGGCCATTATACCCAGCTCGTCTGGCGCGACACGCGCGAAGTCGGCTGCGCCGAGGCACGCGGCTCGGGCGAGGAGGTGCTGGTGTGCCGCTACAGCAGCCCCGGCAATTACAGGGGTGAACGACCCTTCTGACTCCGGGCGCAGACCCCCAGCGGCCTACCGTCCGATCTGGCCGATAGCTGGACCGGTCCATTCACCGACTTTCGAGCGATTTCAGCGGTGAACTGCGAGCGGGCGGCCGCAACGACCGTTCACCTTCCGCTAGGTTTCACCTGATACAAGCAATTCGAATCATTCGGTTTTTGGACGGAGAACTGGAAGGCATGGAACTCTGTTCGGGCGCGTCCGGGCGACGTCGCCGTGCTGCCCAGGCGGCGCGGCTGAGCCCTTTGCTTGCCGCCGCGGCGCTGGCCGGTTGCGGCGGCGATGGCGGCACCGTGAACAGCACGCCCGCGCCGCTGGCGCCCACCGCACCGACGCCCACGGCAACCACCACGCCGACCACTTCGACCACCACGACCACGATTCCCGCCAGCACCTTCGAGACTGCCGAATACTATCGTTCCACCGGGCCTTCCTTCCACCAGGCCATACCCGCCTGGCAAACCGGCGCCAGCGGCAGGTCGGTGACGCTGGGCATCGTCGATTCGGGGATCGACACCACCAACACCGAATTTGCCGGTCGGATCTCGGGCGCCTCGCGCGACGTGGTCAGCAACCGCTCGCTCATCCCCGATGACGATCACGGGACGCAGGTGGCACTTACCGCTGCGGCGGCGCGAAATGATTCCGGCATCATGGGCATCGCCTGGGGCGCCAATATCCTGATGGCCCGGGCCGATGCCCTCGGCAGTTGCACTTCGTCCAGCGGCTGTTCGTTCGATGACAGCGCCATCTCCGCCGGTATCAACCTGGCCACGGCCAATGGCGCGCGGGTGATCAATCTGTCTCTCGGGGGCTCAACCCCTTCGCAAACGCTGGTGCAAGCAGTTGCCCAGGCCGCCGCAGCGGGGGCCGTCATCATCGTCTCGGCGGGCAACGAGGGCGGTTCGACCGCCGCCGGAGTCGATCCCAACAATCCCGATCCCTTTGCCAACGGGCTGCGCCAGGCCGGCAACGGCAATGTCATCATTGCCGGATCGGTGGACGACAAGGGCGTCATCTCCAGCTTCAGCAATCGCGCCGGGACCGAGGCCAACTGGTTCCTGGCTGCCCTGGGCGAAGGGATCTGCTGCGTCTATTCGGGCAGCCAGATCAAGGTCACCACAACCAACGGCCAGCAGTTCCAGACGGTGGTTTCGGGCACCAGTTTTGCCGCACCGCAGATTGCCGGAGCGGCGGCGCTGCTGCTCGATGCCTTTCCAAATCTCACCGCCGCGCAGGTCGTCGACCTGCTGCTGTCGAGCGCGACCGACGCGGGCGCGACCGGGACCGACCCGGTCTATGGCCGGGGCGTGCTCAACATTGCCAAGGCCTTTGCGCCCAAGGGCCAGACGACGCTGGCGGGAACCTCGGTCCTCGTCCCCGTCGGCGGGCTGACCGGGACCACGTCGACCGCGATGGGGGATGCCGGACAGGGCGCGACTTTGCAGGGGGTGGTGCTCGACACCTATGCCCGCGCCTATCGCGTGAGCCTGGGCCTTGGCATGCAGCGCAGCGCGGTACCACCACGGCTGGGCCCAGCCCTGCTCGACGAAGGGCGGACGGTGAACACCAGCACCGGCACGGCAGCCCTTGGCTTCACCGTCAGCCGCGACCGCGCGGGGATGCCGTGGACCGGCACCCTGCACCTGTCGCGCGAAGATGCCCGCGCCGCGCGGGTGCTGGCCGGCCGCGTAGTGGCGCGGATCGCGCCCGGGACAACGCTGGGCTTCGGCTTTGCGCAAGGAGCGGACGGCCTCGCGGCGCAGGTGGCAGGCGAGGCCAGCCCGTCGTTTCTCGTTGCCGGCGACCCGCAGGACGATACCGGCTTCGTGCGCACCGGGCTGGCCGCAATGGCCCTGCGCCGGCAGCTGGGCCGGACCGGCCTGACGGTTTCGGCGGAGAGCGGCCGCGTCGACGACGGACTGCTGGCGCAATTGCCGCAGAACATGATCCCTCGACAGGTCTTCGGCCCGCAGGCGCGCTTTTCCCGCTTTGCCCTGGCCGGGGACCGGCGGTTCGGGTCGCTGAGCACGCGGGCCTCGGTTGCCTGGCTGCGCGAGGACCGCACGGTGCTGGGCGCCTCGCTCCACCCCGGCCTGGCGCCACGCGGGGCCGACAGCGTGCTGGTGGACCTTACCGGCCAATGGGACTTTGCGCCCGACTGGACCCTCGGCGCCGGCTGGCGGCTGACGCGGACCCATGCGCGCGGCAGCGCGGTGATCGCGGCGGGATCCAACCTTGCCGGGCAAGGCTGGCGGATCGACCTTGGCCGCCGAAACGTCATCACCGATGGCGACAGCCTGGCGCTGCGGCTGGCCCAGCCGCTGCGGGTCAACTCGGGCGGGCTGCAGCTGCGCCTGCCGGAAAGCTGGGACTATGCGACGGGTACGGCGAGGACGGTGCTGCAGCCGCTCGGCCTGGTTCCGTCGGGCCGCGAGCTCGACGCCGAACTGCGCTGGCAGGGCGCCCTCTTCGGCGGTGAGGCGAGCGCCAGCGTTTATGCCCGCCGGCAGCCGGGGCATGTTTCCGCCCTGCCGAGCGAGCAGGGGATCGCGCTAAGCTGGCGCAAGGGGTTTTAGGTCGTAAACTGGCGCCTCATATAGGGACCGATGTTCGCCGCCGGATTGCTCGTTTCCCTGGTCCATCGCCTTGGCGTGATCGGCGTTGCCCTGGGCGCGGGGCTGGAGGGCGAGACGGCCGTGGTGCTGGGCGGGACCGCCGCGCAACGGGGCCTGTTTTCGCCGATCGCCTGCGCCGTGGCGGCATGGCTGGGATCATTCCTGGCCGACCAGTTCGTGTTCTGGCTAAGCCGCGAGCAGCGACAGCGGCCCTTCGTGCAGAAACTGGCGGGCCAGCCCCGGGTGGGCCGGGCGCTGGGGGTGATCGACCGGCATCCGTGGCTGTTCTGCTTCGGGTTCCGCTTCGTTTACGGCTTCCGCATCGCCGGCCCGGCGGCGGTGGGCCTGTCCGCAGTGCCGGGGCGGGTGTTCGTGGGCTGGAACGCGTTGTCGGCCGCGGTCTGGGCGGCGGTGTTCACCTTCATGGGCTATCGTTTTGGCGATGCCCTGCTGGCGGCGGTCAGGCCGCTGTTGCACTTGCCGCATATCGGCGTGGAGCTGGGGGTGGTCGCTGTCGTGCTGGCCCTGCTGTGGATTGGCCGGGCGAAGCGTTGAATCCGCGCGGCGCACAGTTCGGCATTGCCAGCGGGAAGATTCATCTGACACAGTGCGATGGACTGAACAAATGGAGAGGCAACAACGATGGCGAGACCCCTTCCCGCGGTAACCGATGACGACCGCGCCTTCTGGACCGGCGGGGCACAAGGGACGCTGATGATCAACCGGTGCCGCGACTGCCGAGCCTATGTCCACCCGCCGGTGCCGTTCTGCCCCGCCTGCGAGAGCCGCGACGTCGTGCCCGAGGCGGTTTCGGGGCGCGGGCGAGTGGCGACCTATTCGGTCAACTACCGGCAGTGGTCCCCCGACATGGAAGTGCCCTATGTGCTGGCGCTTGTCGAGCTGGAGGAGGACGCGGCGGTCCGTCTGCCGACCAACATCGTCGGGATCGAGCCGGAACGGGTGGCGATCGGCCTGCCGGTGGAAGTCACGTTCGAGCAGGCGGAGGACCTGTTCATCCCCCTGTTCCGTCCGGCGGAGGGCGCGCGGTGATGGTCTACGGGGAGAAGCAGACCGCCGTCACCGGGATCGGCATGTCGGAAATCTCGCGCGGGGCCAGCAAGTCGGCCCTCGCGCTCACCATCGATGCGTGCATGGAGGCGATCGCCGATGCGGGGCTGAAGCGCTCGGACATCGACGGGGTCGCGTCCTATCCGGGGAGCGACAACAATGCCTCGGGGCTCTCCCCGGTCGGCGTGCCGGGGCTGATGGATGCGCTGCGGCTGGAGGTGAACTGGTATTCGGGCGGCGGCGAGGTGCCGGGCCAGCTGGGGGCCGTGTTCAACGCGATCGGCGCCATCGCCGCCGGCTATTGCCGCCACGTACTGGTGTTCCGCACGGTTTACGAAGGCAGCGCGCGCAAGCTCTCCAAGCAGGCCAATGCGCTGATGAAGCCGGGCGAGCGGATCCACAGCCAGTTCAAGAGCTTCGCACCCTATGGCGCGGCCGCGGCGGCGGTGCAGCAGGCCCTGTATTTCCAGCGCTTCGTCCATGACTATGGGCTGAAGCCGGAGACGACCGGGCGCATCGCGGTGAACAACCGGCGCAACGCCTCGCTCAACCCGGCGGCGGTCTATCGCACGCCGATGACGCTCGAGGACTATTTCGCCTCGGAAATGCTGGCGACGCCAGTGCGCCTGTTCGACTGCGACGTGCCCTGCGACGGCTCGGCGGCCATGGTGATTTCCCGGATCGATGCCGCCCGCGATTGCCGCAACCCGGTCCTGCGGGTGGAATCGGTCGGCTGCGCGCAGAAGGTCCGCAATTCGTGGGACCAGCTCGCCGGCGAGGCCCTTGGCCGGCAGGCGACGATCTCGGCCGGGGCGATGATGTGGGAGCGGACCGACTTCAGGCCCAAGGACGTCGACGCGGCCCAGTTCTACGACGGCTTCACCTTCCACACGGCGGCCTGGCTGTCGGCGGCAGGGTTCTGCAAGCCGGGTGAGGAGAACGACTTCGTCGGCGACGGCAGCCGCATCGCGCTCGAGGGCGAACTGCCGATCAATACCGGCGGCGGCCAGCTCTCCATGGGCCGCATGCATGCCTATGGCCAACTGCACGAATCCGCGACGCAACTGTGGCGGCGCGGCGGCGCACGGCAGATCGCCAAGGACGTGAAGGTCAGCATCAACACGACCGCCGGCGGGCCGCTGTCGGGCTGCATGATGCTGGTCCGCGACGAATAGGGACGCAGCGCAGTCCCCGGCGCGAAGGAGAAGAGCATGGGCCGGCTTGAAGGCAAGGTTGCGATCGTCACGGGCGGAGCCCAGGGCATGGGGCTGGCGCATGTGCGGCGGTTCGCGGCCGAGGGCGCGAAGGTGGCGCTGACCGACATCAAGCCCGAAGGCGCCGAACGCGCGCGGGAATTGGGGGAGAATGTCCTCTTCCTGCAGCACGACGTTGCGGACGCCGCCGCCTGGGACGCGGTCGTCCGCCAGACCGAGGAGCGGTTCGGACCGATCGATATCCTCGTCAACAATGCGGCTATCGGCATCCAGAAGTTCTTCGACGAGCTGACCGAGGACGATTATCGCCGGTTCGTCGACATCAACCAGATGAGCGTGTTCCTGGGGATGAAGGCGGTCGTGCCGTCAATGCGGCGGGCCGGGGGCGGATCGATCATCAATGTCTCCTCGACCTGCGGGTTCATCGCGCTGCCGGGCACTATCGGCTACACCTCGACCAAGTTTGCCGTGCGCGGGCTGACCAAGGCTGCCGCGATGGACCTTGGCGAGGACAATATCCGGGTCAACTCGGTCCACCCGGGCAATACCCGCACCCCCATGCTGGAACGGGCGATTGCCGCCGGGGCGGACCTGGTGACGCGCCAGCCGATCAAGCGCATCGCCGAGCCGGACGAGGTGGCCAACCTTGTCCTCTATCTGGCTTCGGACGAGAGCTCCTACAGCACAGGATCGGAATTCGTGGTCGACGGCGGCATAACCGCCGCACACTGACGGGCCACTGCAAGCGCCCTCGCCCGGCTGCCTTGCACGGCCGCACCCCGCGGATTGCAGCTGCCGGCCATGGCTCTTGCCGTGCCAGCTTTGCCGATGCGCGCCCGGCGCCGTGCCCCACAGAATCTCTTCCGGCCAGGCGCCCCCCGGCTGACCCTCGTCCGGTTGACCGGTCCAGGCGGTGGTCAGCCTGGCGGCTGGGGGGACCATGCCCCCTCAGCCGTTGTTCGACGCGGTACCCAGACCTCATCACAGAGACATAAGATCATATGATTTTATTGTCTGTTCCTGAGAGATTCAGCGCATCTGTGTACCGCGCATAAAAATAATTCCGATATAAATAAGGGTGATTACTTAATACGTACATCTACGTCTAATTGAATCCGTCTCGAACCAAACCCCTCCTGCATCCCCCAGAATACTTTCTATATGGATTCGACTTTTTCGAATCACGTATCTTGCCGCCAGGCGGCAGCGTTAACCAATTTTCTTGACGAAACTCCGCCCACCCTTGAGGTCATTTTTACGGGCAATCCCGTACTTTTGCAGTCTTTTTCTGAAACTTAGTCGCACAAATCCGTACCAGACTGATGCACGGCGGCAGATAGCCAAATTTCCTCTCGCCATTCACTTAATCTGTGCGGTAAAGATTTGTCACTTGGAGTGGGGCGGCACGGTTGCTTTGAACAAGGGCGCCGAGGCCGGGATCGGAGAGGGATCTTCCGAAGACCGGCCATCACCGCTGCATTGCGATTGTAAGGTTCAACGCGCTTCCGGGCTGTCCCGGGAGACATGGAAAGTGTGTGCAGTTCGATGGACGCAATGGGCAAAATTTCGGGGATGGTGGCAGCGGTCTCCGCAGCACTCATGCTGCCCGTCTTTGCCACCCCCGCCGTGGCGGCGGACACCCCGACCCAGACCGCGTTCTACCCGGACGTCCCCTCCCCCCCAGGGCCGGCCTTCGCGCGGTTTACCATCGCGGTTTCGGCCTCGGTTGGCGGCACCTGCGGGTTCGCCACCGGCGGCGCGCCGAGCGGCACCATTTCTGCCGGAGCGATCGACACGTCGAATTGGAGCGGGAGAGCCACCTTCACGCCGCAATGCACGGCCCCATGGCGCATTGCCGTTTCATCGCAGAATGGCGCGCTGCTCGGCTCGGTCGCTGCGCCGGCGCCGGCCTTCGCCAACCGGGCACCTTACACCGTCAAGCTGCACGTGGTCACCGATACCGGAGCCCCGGCAGAGGCCCAGTGCGCGGCCGCCGACCTCACCGCCGCCAACAGCAACTGTTCGTTCGAGGGCACGGCATCGGCGGCCAACGGGCTGCTGCTGTCGCGCTCGTACAACCAGGCGGGCTCGTACGTCGAGGCGAGCGCCCCGGCTTATGCGGGCACCCAGGTGCTCACCGCCGGGACTTACCAGGACGTGCTCACGATTACCGTTTCCCCGGCGACATGATCGCGCCGGACCAATGCAAGTGAACAGACAACTGCCGCACGCTGGCACCGAATAAAGGAGCAAGGTACTATGAAGAAGCTGGTTCTCGCGGCCCTCGCCGCTTCCGCTGCAATCGCCACCCCGGCCTTTGCCGCTGCCAACGATACCGGCACGGTGACCGTTTCGGGCACTGTCGCCGGCCGCTGCCTGTTCACGACGAACGCGCAGACCATCACGGTTACCGAACTGGCCAAGAGCGGCAGCGACGCCAACGCAGGCAAGCTTGATACC
>DASTGC010000183.1:0-19037 GCA_035719485.1 Novosphingobium sp. | reverse complement strand
GGCGCGCGATGCCGCCGCCGGCTGATCAGGTCAGATCGAACGTTGGCGCGCGCTTATCCCAGAACGACTGGCGCTTTTCCTTCGCATCCTGGGTCGACTGGGCGAGGAATACCCCCCGGTTCTCCAGCTCCATCGCAGCCTCGAGGCCGCCCGCAGACTGGTTCAGCCACAGAGCCTGCTTGGTCAGCCATACGCCAAGGGGTACGTTGGCCATGATGTTGCGGGCAACCGCCAGAGCTTCGTCCGCCAGCTTGTCGTCATCGACCGCGCGCAGCACCAACCCGATCCGCTCCGCCTCATCGGCTGGGACCGGACGCGAGGTCAGCAGGATTTCCGCTGCTCGCTGGCTGCCGACCGCTTTACTGACCAGGTAGGACAGGCCGAGTTCCGCGCCCGTGGCGGCATTGTGAATCGTGTTGATGAACCGCGCGCTGCGGGCAGCGATGCACATGTCTGAAGCCATCGCGAGCGTGTAGCCGATGCCGGCAACTGTCCCGTTGGCCGCACAGATGATGGGCTGCGGCAAAGTGCGCATGGCGACCGGGATACGATTCAGCCACAGCACGCCCTGACGGTGCGAGTAGGCATGGCCGAGGCTTTCCCGGGCATGCGGAAACGGACCGCCGCTCTTGAGGTCGTGGCCGGAGCAGAAGCCCCTCCCGGTGCCGGTAAGGATCACCACCCGCACATCCGGATTGGCCCGCAGGTCCTCGAAGGTTTCCAGCAGCGTGCCGTACATGTCCCAGGTGAACGCGTTGAGCACATCGGGACGGTTGAAGGTAATGCGCAGCACGCCATCCTCGGGCGTGTCGAACAGGATCGGATCAGTCATGGCATCGGTTCCTCTTGCGGCCAACTCGTCAGGCGGGGGTCGCACAGAAGAAAACGTGGGTCCACGCGGGCGCCATGGCGGCGACCGATATCATCAGGTTGATGCCTTCTGCGCCGCTCGCCCAGGACCGCCGGACGCGGCGCAGCGTCCCGTCACATGGCTCGCAGTTCGATCTTGGCCACCTTGCCGGTCGCATTCAGCGGCAGGCTCTCCAGGAACCGCACCGAACGTGGCACCTTGTAGTTCGCCATCTCGTTGCGGCACCACGCGATGACGTCCTCCTCGGTGAGGGCCGAGCCGCTCTTGCGGACGACGAAAGCGCGCCCGACCTGGCCCAGCCGGGCATCATCGACGCCGACGACGGCGACGGCCGCAATCCCGGGCATGGTCCGCATTACGTGCTCGATTTCGGCCGGGTAGCAATTGAATCCGCCGACAAGGTACATGTCCTTGATCCGATCCGTCAGTCGCAGGTTACCGTCCTCGCCGAGCCACCCGGCGTCGCCGGTGAGGAGGTACCCATCGGCGGTGAACGCCGCGGCCGTGGCCTCGGGATTGTCGAGATAGCCCGACGTGATCTGCGGACCCTTGGCGACAACCTCGCCGATTTCACCGCGGGGAAGTTCGCGGCCGTCAGGACCAACGATCTTGAGGTCGATGTTACTGAGCGGATGGCCGACCGTGCGGGCGACGACTTCTGGCGGATCATCGGGATAGGTAACCGTCAGCGACCCGGCCGCCTCGGTCAGCCCGTAGCCGGTCTTGACCACGGTTCCGGAACCCAGATGCGCCCGCATCTCTTCGACCAGCCGAACCGGGATCACCGTGCCTCCGCTGGACATGGCCTTCAGGCTGGAAAGATCAGTGGTGGATCGGTCCGGGTGATCCAGCAGCGCCTGCGCCACGGGCGGCGCCACGGGCAGGACCGTGACCCGTTCGCGCGCGATCAGGCGAAGCAGAGCACCGGGGTCGGGCATGCTGACTGGAATGACGCGCACCCCGTGGAGGACCGATACCTGCCATCCCGCGCGATAGCCTGCGTTGTGGGCGAAGGGAAACGTCACGGCGAATACGTCGCCGGGCACGAAGTGATCCACTTCCGCCGCCTGGGTATCGCAGGCGATGAGACTCTTGCGGTGGGTGGTAAGAACTCCCTTCGGTCGCCCGGTGGTGCCGGAGGTGAAGATGATGTCGGAAAGATCTTCGCCATGTCCGCCGGCGATCCGCTTGTCGATCGCGGCCCCTTCGACTCGCGCACCATTTGCGCGCAGTTCGTCGAAGGAGAGCAGCTTGGCGGAACGGGAAATGCCCGGAGCTTCGAACACGATGATACGCTCGAGAGCGGGGAGGTCTTGTTCGGCCAGCGCACCGACATAGCTGAACTCTCCAAAACCGGGATCGCAGAAAATGAAGCGTACTTTGGCATCGTTGAGGATGCCGGCGACTTCCCGTCCCCGAAGCCGCGTTCCGATTGGCACGAGCACCCCGCCCCCTGCCTGGATGCCCAGTGCAGCTATGATCCACGCCGTGCTGTTCACGCCCCAGATCGCAACGCGATCGCCGCGCTCCAGCCCCAGCCCAATCAGGGCGGCCCCGATCTCCTTGCTGGCGGTTTCGAGCGCGCGGTAAGTAAGATTGGCGTCTCCCTCGGTGACCGCAACGCGATCGCCGTGCAGCGCGACAGTCTGCTGGAACCGTTGATAGAGGGAAGGATCGTTCATGGACGCACCGCTGCTGCAGAGATGGTCTCAGCGATTGCAAGAATTGCGATCACTGTGCAAGTTGGGTGGCCGCGATCCGGCGATATCCCCAGCTTGATAACTCCCGCCGCACCACGCAATAACCATGGAACAACACAGTCATTTGGCGAAGATGCGCGGAAACCATAACATGGGAATTCGCCAATGCCTGATGCTGATTCCACGGCCGCGATCCAGGGCGTGATGGCCCGGTACATCGATCTGTTCAACGCGTCCGACTTCGCGACAGCGCTGGAAGAAGGCTACCGCCTGCCATTTTCCTGGCTGGTCGGCCCGGCTATCGACACGGTCGCCACCCCGGAAGAGTTTGTCGCACGGATGTCGGGCATGCGCGCAAACCTGGGCGCACAGGGCCTCGAGCGCAGCGAACTGGTTTCGTGCACGGTCCGGATGCTGGGCGATAACGCTGGCCTGGCGGGTGTCGAGGTCGCCCGACACTACAAGGATGGGCGCCCGCCGGAGGTGACCGGCGGCACTTATGTTGCGCACAATGATGGGAGCGGCTGGCGGTTGACGAGCCTTATCGGCCATCCAGTAGCGGACATCGTTTCGTGATGACCGGCTGAGAAGCCCGAGAGAAGGCCACCTCCGGCGAGCCGGGAACGCTGCGGCAGGAATGGCCCTGTCAAACCTCCCACTGGAGCGGGAGGGACAGCACTCCGGTGACGCTACCCGAGGCCGAAATCATCGGCTTGCCCGGAACCAGCGAAAATTCAGGGATACGCTTCAACCATTCCTCCAGGAACAAGATGATCTCGCTCCGCGCCAGCGCGGCACCCGGGCAGCGATGCGGGCCGCTCCCGAAGGTCTGGAAATCCGTGCCTTTCGCCGAACGATCGAGATCGATTTCCAGGGGATCAGCCCAGCGCTGATCGTCCAGTCCATGGAGTGCCGTCGCCAGGAAAACAGGATCGCCGGCCTTGATCACAACGCCGTCGAACGCAACATCGACTACGGCCTGCCGGGCGGGACCGGCCACGCCGAACCGGCGGATGATTTCATCAACCCGCTTCTCGATCAATTTGGGTTCCGCGGCCAATCGCCTGCGCAATGGCGCATTGACTGCCATGTGCGCCGCGATGAACCCCATCATCGAAGCCACGGTGTCCAGCCCCCCGACGAGCACCTGGGTGCATTCGCCGATGATTTCCTCGCGCGTCATCGGCCGGCCGAGTACCTGGCCATTGGCAATGCTGCTGATGAGGTCGCTGCCCGGATTGGCGGTGCGCTCGTCAACGTAGCGCGCAACGTATTCATACATCTTCATGAACGCGGCCATCCGCTCGTCGGCATCAGGCATGCGGACGACCTCGGCCAGACTGGCCAGATAGGGCCTGTCCTCACTGGGCAGATCGACCAGGCTGAGAAACACCTCGATCGGCAGATGCTGCGCAAAATCCACCGCAAAATCGCAGCTGCCGCTGCCGCGGAAACCTTCAATCAGGTCTGCCGCAAGGCCGCGGGCGCGTTCGATGGCATTCAACAGCGGCCTGCCGACGACATAGGGCATGATGAATGAACGATAGGCACGGTGCAGAGCCCCGTCGGACTGAATCGGAATCAGCGGCAACGCGTCCTTCGGATTTGGCGGAACCCAGGCCCCGCCATTGATGAAGGCGGCGGAATCGCTGAACACGCGCTCGATCACGTGGGCCCGCATCGGAATCCAGTGGCCGCCATTTCGCGGAGACCAGATCAGTGACGGGGCTTCGTCCTGCAGCTTCTTCCAGCCGAGATGGATATCCGGATCGATGACCTGGATGGCGAAGACGTCGACATCGCGAACGAGTTCGGGCGGAACGTGTGACGGAATGTCCGCAAAGGGTAGGTCCATCGCTTGATCTCCTCGCTCATTGTCGGTGGCGCAGGCCGCTGCGCGTCACCGCTCCTCCCCGTCGAACAGCAGGATCTCGGTCCTGGAGTGCCGGTTGCGCAGCTCGACGAACGGCTGATATTCCTCCGCATGCAGAAACTGCTTGGCCGCTTCCCGCGAAGGGAAATCGAAAATCCCGATACCGCTCGGCACGGGCATGTCCCCCTCGATCACTTCTACGGGCCCAGTTGCCACGAAATTGTAGGATCCGCCGCAACTCGCCACGATCTGCGGCACGTGGGCGGAATATTCGGGGAGCCAGCTGAAATCATCGGCATAGAGCAAGGCGATCATTCTGGTGGCCATTTCAATCTCCCTCTATAGTCTTGCGCTGCTGCAATGCCCGGGCGCGAGAGCCGGTCTACAGACCTTCAGCGGGTCATTGCTCGCCTCGTGAGATCATCAGGGCAAATTCGCGGACATCGTCTGCGAAATGCTCCGGTTGCTCCATGGCAGCAAAGTGGCCACCTCGGGCCATCTGCGTCCACCGAACGATCGGATAGGTCTTTTCAACCAGGCTCCTCGGCGGTGGAATGAAGACAGGATCCGGAAAGGCCGCAAAAGCGGTCGGTACGGTAATCGGGTGGTCGAGCGGGTATTGGTCCGGCAGCGTGTTGCCGAGGTACAGCCAGGTCGAGGTCGTGATCGTTCCCGTCGCAACGTAGAGCATGACGTTGGTGATCAGGTGATCGGCCGAATAGATGGCCTCCAACTGCGGCTGCCCGTCGGGACGCGGCAGGTCGGACCAGGCGGCAAACTTCTCGAGTATCCAGGCCGCTGTCCCCACCGGGCTGTCCTGCAGGGCAAATCCCAGGGTCTGCGGTTTGGTGCGCTGAAGGTGCGTATAGCCGCCATCCAGTTCCCGGTAGCGGGCCTGCTGGGCGCGATAGGCGCGCTCCTCGTCGGTATCGGTCTTTATCCCGTCATGTCCAAGGATGGCCATGTTGAGGTGCAATCCCGCACAGGCTTCCGGATAGTCATGGGCGATCCATGCAGAGATGGTACTGCCCCAGTCCCCGCCCTGGGTGATGTATCGATCATAGCCAAGTACGCCGGTCATCAGCTGGTGCAGCGAACGCGCCACGTCGCGGGTACCTATCGGCCGCGGCGGCGGACCGGAAAATCCATAGCCGGGGAGCGACGGAATCACGAGATCGAAACCGTCGTCGGCATCACCTCCGAACCGCTCGGGAAAGGCAAGGCGGGGCGCCGCATTCAGGAATTCGGCAAATGAACCGGGCCAGCCATGGATCAGTAGAATGGGCAGTCGTCCGGGGCGGGGATTTCTGCGGATATGAATGAAATGCAGTTCGCCACATTCCACCGGTGCCTTGAAATGCGGCCACGCATTGAGGGCCCGCTCCTCGGCTCGCCAGTCATATCCGCCCGTCCATCGATCGACTATCCGGCGCAGGGTCGCCTTGCCCATCCCGGCCGACCAGCCGCCCGCATCGGGAAAGCAGTCCCAGTCGAATGCCGCGGCGCGGTCCCTGATCCAGGCAAGGCGGGCTTCCGGAATATCGATCTTGAATGGCTTCACTTTGGCTCCCCGGTCGCGGCGTGCGGCTCAATACGAACCGCCAAGTCCAGCGCATCGATTTATCACAATGACCTGCCCTGCTAGCCCCCGGCCCCTTCCATTACATGGCTGATATGATGCATCAGGCCTGCTTTGGGCGCGCCGATTGCTAGGCTGTGCGATAATCCGCTGGAAGACCAGAACAACCGGACTGTGCAGGAGAAACGTGATGCTCGACGAAAAGGCAAACCTGAAGGGCAAGGTGGCGGCGCTGCTCGGCGGCGGCGGCGGCATCGGCGGTGAAGCGACTCTGGCTCTCGCACGAAACGGTGTCGATATCGCGGTGCTGGACAAGGACGGCGAAGCACTGGCCGCAACCAAGGCCGCAGTCGAAGCCATGGGTCGACGCTGCCTGGCCTTCAAGGGCGACGTTCTCTCGGTGGACGACGTGCGCAATTTCTACGCGCAGGTCGGTTCGCAATTCGACCGGCTGGACATTGTCGTCAATGTGGCCGGAGGCACCAAGCAGCGCGATTTCCTGACCGCCACGGACGAGCAGGACGCCGAAGATATCCGCCGCAACTTCGGCTACGTCATCCAGTCGATCCGCCTTGCGGTTCCGCTGATCGAACGCGCCGATCGCGGCGGCAGCATCATCAACTTCACCACCATCGAAGCCTATCGCGGCGCAGCCAGTTTCTCGGTCTATGCCGCGGCGAAGGCCGCGAATGCCAATCTGCGCAAGGCGCTGGCGGTGGAATTCGGCCGGCGTCGTATCCGGGTCAACGAACTTACCCCGGATTCGACCCCAAGCAACGGCAATGCGACCGCGCTCACGCCCGAGCTTACAGCGAGCATGATGAACGCCTCGGAGGCATCGCTCGAGAAGTCGATGGCGATGTACATCCCGCTGGGAGTGGCGGCATCACAGGAAGATCAGGCGGACACCGTCGTGTTCCTGGCGTCAGATCTTTCGCGGTCCATCACCGGGGTCAACATCCATGTCGACGGTGGCACGTCGGCCGCGGGCGGCTTCATCAATTGGCCCGGCGGCGGGTTCTGTCCGGCGCCGGTTGGCGATTCGATCAAGCTGCTGTTCCCGAACGACTGACCCCAACGACTGACAGCGACAGCAGCGGGCCGGAAGCCGGGACCTGCCCCGCTCCCGGCCGCCCCCCCTACCCGTCGGCCTCGCCGATGACCTTGCGCGCTCCAGCCACGCAGCGCGCCATCCGTTCGCGCGGGCCGACACCCTGCTCGGCCAGAGCCCGCATCGGAATTTCGAGCCCGATCGATCTCACTTCCGGCAGCGCTGACAGCAGTTCCACCAGCGGGGCGTCCCCATCGCCCGGAACCAGTCGCGCATAGAGCGCCTCTTCCATGTAATCGGCCACCGACGGCTCACGCGGCACGTCGCTCAGCTGGACGTGGCCGACCAGGTCGGCAACCGGGGCCAGCTCCTCCACCCGCGCGCCTGACCGATAGAAATGCATCGTGTCGATGAGCAGCCTGGCGTGAGGCCCGGCCTGGCGCACCACGCCCACCGCTGCGGCAAGATCCCCCACAATCGAAATTGGACAGAATTCGATGGTCGGCTGCATGCCACGCTCCACGGCCAGCTCGGCGAATTCGGCAAACTGGTCGCAGGTCTCTTCCAGGCTGGGGAGGAAGCTGATCGAATTGGCCCGCTTGATGCCCAGCTCATGGTACAGATCAAGATTGGGAGCGAGCGCATCGCGAACCCTGGTTCCGGGAAGGAAAGGGCTGCCATCGCCCAGCAGGAGCTCAACCCCGCTCTCCGATAGCGCGGACTTGAGGTCGCGGCGCAGGCTTGCGTCCTCCATCAGGTTCCAGCTTGGATACCCTTCCGGATTGTAGTCCATTGGCGCCGGGACGGTCCCGATGAACTGGCAATCGAGATCGGCCGCGATGTGCACGAGCTCCACCGGGGAAAGCCCGAAGACTCCCAAAAATTCGAGTCCGATTGCCCTCATCTGCTCCCCCTGAAATCAATTGTCGCACAGTTCGCGCCAGCTTCCGTCGCAGCGCCTGGGATTGCAACATGTGCGGGATCATTCGGCCTGCACCAATGCGCCTGATCATATCCGTAATATGCGGTCGTCACCGTAATGGGTGTGATCCGCAATGCACGGCTTGGTCTATCTGTCGGACGTTTCCAGACCGCCCATGTAGGGGGCGGCGGGTTACTTGAACGAGCACACGATCCTCGGCATTAGGCTGAGGCCAGGGGAGGGGTGACTCGAGGGGAACAAGATGATTGCTTCACCCGATCCTGCCGATAAATGAAAGTGTGACAGATGGCGAAAGGGGCACAGGCCTACCGCTCACAGCGCGAGGTTACAGGAAAGCATAGCGCTCGCCGGCAGCAGGCAATCGATGCCGCTGCTGCCACCTTTGCCCGCCTCGGATATCACGGGGCGAGTACGCGGGCGATTGCCGATGCGCTCGGCATCAAGGTCGCCAGCCTCTACTTCCATATCGCTTCCAAGGAAGATGCCTTGGCGGAGATTTGTCTGCTCGGCCAGCAGCGTTCTCTCGGCTATCTCCAGGAGGCCTTCGAGAAGCCCGGGCTGGCCGATCAGATTCGCCATTTCTTCATTTGCCAGCGCGAGGATCTCATAACGCACGCGGATTATGTCACCGTGTCAATCCGAGAGCGTGACCAGCTCAGCGAACCGGCGCAGGAGCGCATCCGCATTCTGACGGCCCAGTTCCGCGCGACTATGGACAAAATGTTCGAACAGGCCGGGCAGCGCGGTGAGCTGAACTCCGGCCTGACACCGCGCCATTGCCGCTTCATCATGATCGGCACGATCCGTGGCATCAGCGAAATGCACATGAGTGGCCTCGACCTTTCCTCGACCGACATCATCGAGAAATGGATCGAGACGCTGATCCGCGGGATCGT
This sequence comes from Novosphingobium sp., assembly GCA_035719485.1. Taxonomy (GTDB): domain Bacteria; phylum Pseudomonadota; class Alphaproteobacteria; order Sphingomonadales; family Sphingomonadaceae; genus Novosphingobium. The sequence goes on along the minus strand of DASTGC010000183.1, from coordinate 10,124 downwards.
GGCCGATTACCAGCCGTCAGCACATGCCCGAGCCGCCTGGGAGGCGGGCCGGGCTGCCTGACGCACGGAAATCTGGCGTAAATCAGGCGGGGTCGAACACCACGTGGAGGTTGTGAGGGACGCGCATCATCGCGCCCTTTAGTTGCGGTGGCGGCATATCCGGATCGGGCCGCAGGTTATGCAGGCGATCTAGGACGGCATTGATCGCGCGGGTCATCTCGACACGGGCGAGATGCTGGCCGATGCACAGGTGCGGACCAGATGAGAACGAAAGATGCCGGTTGGCGTTAGGCCGGCGAATATCGAACCGATCCGGATCCTCGAACCGGGCCGGATCGCGATTGGCCGAACCGGCCATGACATCGACGATCGAGCCGGCCGGGATCTTCACCCCATCTATTTCGGTATCCACGGCAGCCCAGCGGGCCTGGCTCAGGACAGGACCGTCGAAGCGCAGGCCTTCCTCGATCGCGTTCGCCAGCAGCGAGCGGTCATTGCGCAGCATTTCGAGCTGATCCGGGTTCTGCAGCAGCTTGGTAAGCAGCACGCTCGTGCCGCGATAGGTGGTGTCGCCCGCGGCATTGACCAGCTGACGGAAAAACGAGACCAGGACCTCTTCCGGCAGATATTCGCCATCGACTTCTGCCTGGACCAGCAGGCTGACCAGGTCGTCGCCAGGGTTGGCACGCCGATCGTCGATCAGCTTCGGGAAATATGCTCCGAGCTTCTCGGAAGCTTCCCGGCCGATCTCTTCCACCACCATGACCAGGGTCTGCGCTACGGCAAGTTTGTGGAAGACCGGCCCTTCGCCGTCGGGCAGCGCAAGCTGCTTGTAAATCACGCCGAAGGGATAGCGCAGGGTGAACTGCTGCACGAGATCGGCCTTCCCCTCGTGGATGAAGGTTTCCATCAGTCCATGGACCACCGGATCCACCACCGAGCCGCCCCATTCGCGCACGAACTGGGGCAGGAAGACCTTCTGGAAAATGCGCCGATACCGCGTGTGCTCCGGCGCATCCATGGTCGAGACGGACTTGCCAAAACTCGCCCCCAGGTTGAAGGTGTAGGCCTTGTTGGTGAAGATCGCCGGGTTCTGCAGGACCTTGTTGCAGGCATCATAGCTCATCACCATGAAGTGCGGCGCATCGGCCGGCTGGGTGAGATCGGGGGCCAGCCCCATCAGCACGCGATAGTCCCCGGGAATGACAGAACCCTGCGCTCGCCATTCGGCCAGACGGGGGTAGGGATCGTCATGATCGCCGAACAGGAAGCGTTCCTCGAAAAACGGGTTGAACGTCTTGTCTTCGAGGTCCTGGAGCTTGGGCAGTGCTGACATTGTTCTGACTCCAACTGACTGTCTGGCCGGCATCCATATGCGCCGGGACTTTGCGGTCTTCCCGGACCCGTCGCTTACCGGTCCGTCCGCAGCTTGATGACGCTGTCTCCGAACGGCCCGTCCCGATTGGCCAGGGCCTGCTTGAGTCCGCCCTCGCCGATGTCCTTCTTGAACCGCATCCGGGCCGGCCCTGTGCCGAGGTGGGCGCGGGCGTCCATCTCCCGGGCGAAGCGCTGGGTGGTCATCATGCCCATTTGCTCCATCGCAATGTTCACGATGCGCTTCTGGGCGGCCGAAAGCTCGGTATCGACCAACGCAACCCGGCGGGCCAGATCCGTAGCGAATTCGTCGATCTCGTCTGCTGGAACGGCATCGAGGATCAGGCCGATCTTCGCCGCATCGCGGCCAAGGATCACGTCGCCAGTCAGCAGCAGGCGCTTGGCCCATTGCGGACCGACATGATAGGTCCACATGTGCGACGGCGGCGACCCGTTGGCGCGAATGGCCGGAAAGCCGATCTTCGCGTCTTCCGCGGCGACGATGATATCACACCGCAGGGCCAGGTCGGTGCCGCCCGCCAGGCAGTTGCCGTGAATCTTCGCGATGACCGGCTTGTGCATCTTGAAGATCAGGTCCGGAATGGCCTGGAAGTGCTCCATGCCCCAGCAGTCATTGTCGAAGCTGCCGAAGGCCGGGCGGTAATCGTACTTCTCCGCCGAATCGTCCGCCGGCTGCCAGTCGCCATAGGACGAGGTCAGATCATAACCGGAGCAGAAGTCCTTGCCCGCGCCCTGGAGCAGGATCGCATTCACATCCTGCCGATCGTCGGCTTCGAGCAGGGCGTCGCGCAATTCGAACACCAACTGGTGCGACAGCGCGTTGCGCTTGTCCTGTCGATTGAGGGTGATCGTGGCCACCGCCCCATCGACGTCGAACAGCAGGCACTCCGGCTTGCGAAGCCACTTGCCCGAATAGTCTTGCATATCGTCCTCCTGATCCAATCCCGAATGTTAGCGCTCCAACAGGCGCTTCGCACAGGCAAATCCCGTTGTGCCCCATCAAATTACATGGGTGGTTTCCGCCATGTGCGTGTAAGCGATTGGCCCCTTGATCCCCGTGCGATTGCCGCCGGGTTCAGCATTCCGCCACCCGCGCCAGACGCAAGGCGCCGCGGCGTACCTTGCCGGCATCGTCGCGCAGCCGTTCATGCGTGAATTCGAATGATCGGGGCCGCTTGAAGGGCGCCAGCCGCTGCAATTGTTCCGCGAAAAAGGCCAGCCCGTCCTCGGGCACGGCGCTGCCCCCGGCCAGTTCGACGATAGCATGCAGCCGATTGCCGAGATCTGCGTCGGGCAAACCGATCGTTGCGCAGCACAGCACTTCGGCGTGCAGTTCCAGCGCGGCCTCAATCTCCGCCGGGAAGATATTGACGCCGCCGACGACGATCATGTCGGTGCGCCGGTCGGCGATATAGAGATAGCCGTCCTCGTCCAGCCAGCCCATGTCGCCAAAGCTGTCGAGTTCGCCACGGATTCGCGTTTCCGAGCCGATGTAGCGGTATTTCGTTCCGGGACCGACGCCGCGCCTGCGGAAACTGATCTCGCCAATGAGTCCGGGGCCGAGCTCGTGTCCGTCCTCGTCGATGATAACGATCTCGTCTCCCGGGACGGCCTTGCCGACAGAGCCCGGGCGTGACAGCCATTCATTGCCCCGGATCAGGGTCGCCCCGATCCGCTCGGTTCCGCCATAGACCTCAAGGACCCGCTCCGCGCCAATCCGGTCGATCCACCAGCGCTTGATCTCGGGCGGACAGGGCGCCGCAGCATGGAACACGACCTCGATCGACGAAAGATCCGCAGCTTCGATGATCTCATCCGGCAGCTTGGCAATCCTGCTCATCATTGTCGGCACCAGCAGCACAGAGTGCGGCCGGTGAACCTTGACCAGGCGAAGCCACTCAATGGGGTCGAAATGGACCATGCACACCGCCTTGCTCCCTTCCGCGAGGGGGAGAATGCAATAGTTGTAGGGCATGGTGTGGTAGAGCGGGCCACTGCTGAGCGTGGTGATCATGGAGGGCCGGAAAGTGGAGGCCTTGTCCGGCCCCCAAACCGAAGGCAGCGGATCGATCGTCAGCTTCGGCCGCCCGGTGCTGCCACCGCTGGCAATGACCTTGCCCGGCTCGGATATGGCGGGGGGCAGCGGATCGCCCGGCAATTCAGCAAAAGCCACCTGATCGACATCGAAGACGTTGTCCCCGGCAAGGGTGACCACCCCATCACAGACGATGCAACGCGGCTCCATCAGCTCCACAATCTCGGCCAGCTCGTTCGCAACCAGGCGCCACGACACCGGGCACGGAATAGCCCCAAGCTTCCACGCGCCGTAGAATGCCTGAATGAACTCAGGCCGGTTGGGCATGCAGATCAGGACCTTGTCGCCCGCGCCAACTCCGCGGCCGGCCAATGCCCGCGCCATCCGGTTGGTCGCAGCATCAAGCTCGGCAAAGGTCAGTTCCTGCTCCCCGAGGACCAGCGCAGTGGCGGCGCCCTGACGGGCCGCGTAGGCCGACATCAGCATACCCATCGGTGCCCCGATGCGCGGCGTTCCGTCGTCATGGAGGTAGTCGGAGACGGAAAGGGTGAAGGACATCTTCAAATGGCTGCCAGCAGATAGATAGGTACGGCCTCGTCCCAGACTTGCACGACCGGCAGGTTGAAGCCAGCACTGCGCACCGGCAGAACCTCAGTGGGCGCAATCCTTATTGGCGGGTAACCGCCCGTTTGCTTGCGTGCCATGAATAATGCCAATCGGACAGAGTCCATCACATCTTTGATTTCCGGACTTCCGAAGGCTCTCGGCGGTATCTCGTCGACGAACCACGGGTGAAGGCATTACGTCGCTGATATCGGTCGCAGGCTACTCACAAAACACCCACCCCGCGGCACAACCAGGATAGCGCGGCACCGACCCGATCTTCACTCCAATATACTGAATTCCACTTGTTTTATGATTCCTTATCACCCGGCGACGAACCAGCCTCGGCAGGAAGAGCAGAATTTCGGGGCAAGTGCGGTTGATTGACTCCCCGGAACCGTCCTTCCTATTTCCGCAGCGCAACAACCGGGGCCCATGCCCCGCGATGACCTCACGAAAGCCCGCCTGATGAAAATCCTGATTGTATCTGCTCATCCGGAACCTGCCTCGCTGACCAACTCCGTGCGGGATGTCGCGGCAGACCAATTACGGGCGGACGGTCACGAAGTCCGCATGAGCGACCTCTACGCAATGAACTGGAAACCCGCTCACGACGCCGCCGACTTCATCTCCTTGCCCGCCGGCGAGCCGGTCCGCTATCCGTTCGCCTCGATGATTGCGAGCGAGGGACGAGCGTTCTCCCGCGATATCGTCGAAGAGCAGGACAAGGTGCTCTGGGCCGATGCGCTGATCCTGGCCTTTCCGCTGTGGTGGTTCTCGGTTCCGGCCATACTCAAGGGTTGGATCGATCGGGTCTGGACCGCAGGGATCGGCTACCAGATCGGCGGCGATCGCTATGGAGCCGGGCGCATGGCCGGCAAGCGCGCCATGATCATGGTCATGGTCGGTGGCGGGGAATCCTACTTCAGCGCCCGCGGAGTCAACGGTCCGATCGATGACCTGCTCTTCCCGATCAATCACGGAATGCTGTTCTACCCCGGGTTCGACGTCTTGCCGCCCTACGTGCTGCACCGAACTGATCGGATGGAGCGCGAGCGGTTCGAAGAAATCGCCGAGGATGTCCGCGAACGGATGCGCACGCTGTTCACTGTCGCGCCCATTCCCTACCGGCGCCAGGCAGACGACTACACCGAGCGCAAATGCGAGCTCAAGGAAGAGATCGCAGCCAATGCCCCCCCGGGCTTCGCCGCCCATATCGATCCCAGCCGCAAGTGATCAGCCTGCCATGGCCAGGCTGCACCTGCCTTCCATGGTTCGCGCGCTCCCACGCGACGATATAGCTGGACCACGGGAAAACTGCGGCCCGGCATCATCAATCTAGGATATGATCGTGGATTTCGCCGCGTTGACAACACGGGGGGTGAGAACAAATTGCGGGAGCCGGGACCACAGACAATGCCCTTCCGATGCTTGTCTGCCGGAGCCGAACAACAAGGACCTGTTGAAATATGCAATTGCTTGAGAAACTGTTCGGCCTGAACGGCATGACAGCGCTGATCACGGGTGCGGGCAGCGGCCTTGGCCAGGTGATTGCAGAAGGATACGCGCAGGCTGGCGCACGGGTGATTTGCGCCGACATCGCAAAAGACCGTTTGGGCGAGGTAGTTGAGAACATTCGCAGCGCGGGCGGCAAGGCCGACCCCTGCCAGGTTGACGTGTGGAACGAGGATTCGGTGGCTGCCGCGGCAGCCGGTCTCGGTGACTCCCATCTGGATGTTCTGGTCAACTTCGCCGGCGTCGCCTCGGCCCCTACCCTCACTCACGAGCTATCGACGGAAGACTGGAACCGCGGTGTCGGGATCAGCCTGACCGGAACCTTCCTCATGACACGGGCCATGCTGCCGAAAATGCGGTCAAAGGGCGGCTCGATCATCAATGTCGCCTCGATTCTCGGCCTGGGGGGTTATTTCCCCGGGTTCCCCGCATCGAGCGCCGACTATGCTGCTGCTAAGGCCGGCGTGATCGGCTTCACTCGCCAGGTCGCCGTCGAATACGCCGCCGAGGCCGTTCGCGCCAACGTAATTGCTCCGGGCTGGCATAGCGGAACCCGCCTCGGAGCCGAGCGCCGGGCCAAGCGGACCGCTGAAGAGGAGGAGCGCTTCTATTCCGAAATGCATCGGCGCATCCCGATGCAACGCCGCGGGGATGCGAGCGAAATCCTCGGCCTGGCACTTTATCTGGCTTCCCCTGCGTCCGGGTATCTTACCGGGCAAGTCATCACGCAGGATGGCGGCTGGACGGCATGCTAGATTCGCGCGCGTCCGGCCGGCCCGCCTGAAGGCCTGATCAGAGGACACTGGTGAAATGATCCACGATATGGCACTCCGCCGCCACAGCGCCGAAAGTCCGTTGCTTGCAGAAGCGAAGCGATTGGCGCCCCTGCTTTCCAGCCATGGTGAAGCCAATGAGGCCGCCGGCCGGATCAGCGACGAATCCATCGCCGCGCTCCACGATGCCGGGTTCTTCAGCCTCATGGTTCCGGCGGAGTTCGGCGGCGTCGATTGCAACCCGCTTCAGGTGCTCTCCGTCGTTGAAGAGCTGTGCAAGGCCGACATCGCGACCGGCTGGGTCGTCATGGCCGCGAACGTGGCGACCGCATCGGCTGCAGGCTTCCTGTCCGATGCCGGCGCACAGGCCGTGTTCGGAGATGCCCGCCGCCCGATCATCGCCGGCGCTGGCGCGCCCACGGGCAAGGCGGAGCTAGTGGAGGGCGGTTACCGGCTCACCGGTCATTGGACCTATGGCAGCGGCTGCCTTCATTGCGATTACTATCATGCCGGCGCGATCGTCCACGAAAATGGCGCCCCGCGCATCCTGCCCGGCACCAATGCCCCCGAAGTACGGGTCTTCCTCATCCCTAGCAACGAGGTGCAGGCCAAGGGCAACTGGGACGTCCTCGGACTACGCGCCACCGGTAGCATCGATTACACGATCACCGATGTCTTCGTACCGGCCGACATGACTCATTCGGCCTCGGAAGTCGTCGGCAAGCGGGGCGGCGACGGCTATCGGATCGGAGTAGTCGGCTTCAGCTGCCTGGGCCACACTGGCGTCGCTCTGGGCCACGGCCGGCGGGTGCTCGACGAACTGGCCGCCCTCGTCCATGCGCCGGCCGGACGCCCCACCACTCTCTCGGATCTCGGCGGATCCGACTCCTTCAAGGAGGATTTCGCCGTCGCAGAAGGCAAACTGCGGGCAGCCCGCGCCCTCGTCTACGACGTGTGGGGCGATGTGGTTGAAACGATCAGCAAGGGTGAGCCGGTGGCCACGCGGCAGATCACCTGGGCGCGGCTGGCGCTCAATCATGCGACTACCGCCATGATGGAAAACTCGCTCTTCGCCCACAGGGCAAGTGGCGGTGTCGGACTGCGTAGCGGAACGCTCCAGCGTGCGCTGCGCGACACACTCTCTGCCACGCAGCACCTAATGGTCTCGGACAAGGCGCTGCGTGAGTGCGGGCGCGATTTCCTCGGTTTTGCCGAGGACATGAAGTGGACACCACGTGGCCTCGTTCCGGCGACCTGACGGAACTTGGCCAAGCGGGAGCGGCAAGGGGATCGAGCCACTGCGGGCCCCTGCCCTCACCTTGACGCCTGAGGCGGCGTACATTGGGGTAGAATGAACTGATGTTGCCGATCCAGATGCTGCACCGCGGATTGCGACTGAACCCGCGCGGCGAAGCGCTCGTCGATGGACCGGTGCGGATGAATTACCGCGAGTTGGTGGACCGCGTCGAAGCCTTCGCTGCCTACCTGCAGGAGCGCCTTCCCAACCCCCAGTCGCGGGTCGGCGCCTGCGGGCACAACAACTGGCAGCATGTCGTGGCCATGCTCGGCATATTTGCCTCGGGGCACATCTGGGTGCCGCTCAATCCGCGAAATTCCCGGGTGGAGCTGGGCAGCATAGCGGCGACTGCAGACCTTTCCCTCATCATCGCGGACGATGATTTCATCCCGCTGTTCACCGATGCCAACCGGCCCCTGGTGCCAATGTCGAGCCAGCCCGACGGCTCCGTTTCCGTCGCCAGCATCTGCGAGAGCCACGCGGGCTGCAAGCCGGCCGATGTCAATCATCTCAGCGACGGGATTGCGGCGATCAAGTTCACCGGTGGCACCACCGGCAGTCCCAAAGGCGTTCTCCAACCCTATCGCGCGTTCATGAGCTGCATCGCGGGCATGCTGACCACCTTCGGCTTCGGCGAGGATGAGCGGATGCTGGCAGCTGCACCACTGACCCATGGCGCAGGCACATTCCTGCTCCCGGTCATGGCCATGGGCGGATGTCATGTCCTGATTGACGGAGCAAAGGCGCCGGCCATAGCCGAAACCATGGTCCGCGAACGGATCACGGCCAGTTTCATGCCGCCGACACTGATCTATTCCCTGATGGATCACGCGCAGGCCAGCGGAGCAGCCTTTCCCCACATCCGGAACCTGATCTATGGTGCAGCCCCGATGCCGGCCGCACGGGTCAGGCAGGCCCAGCAGATTTTCGGCCCTTGCCTCGCGGCGATCTACGGCCAGACTGAAGCGCCAACGATGATCTCGGCGATCACCGCGCGCGAACTTGCCGAAGAGGCAAATGTGGAATCGGTCGGCCGGCCCTGCCCCTTCAACGAAGTCCAGATCGTGAGTCCGGACGGAGCGGTCCTGCCGCCCGGAGAGCTTGGGGAAGTGGTGGTTCGTGGCGACCTCGTAATGCGCGGCTACCTGGACCGGCCCGACCTGACCGATCAGACCATCATCGATGGCTGGCTGCACACCGGTGACCTCGGCACGTTCGACGAGCGGGGCTATCTGTTCCTCAAGGACCGGCTGCGCGACGTTATCATCACCGGCGGGTTCAACGTTTACCCGGCCGACGTCGAGGCCGTGCTGTCCGCCCATCCCGACGTGCTGAACGTTGCGGTGGTCGCCCGCGACGATGATTACTGGGGCCAGCGGGTGGAAGCAGCCGTCGTCCTGGCAGACGGGTGCAAGCTTTCGGCCGACGACCTGGTGCAATTTGCCAAGCAGGAATTGGGTTCGGTTCGCGCGCCGAAGACCATTCACGTGCTGCCGGACATGCCGGTAAATCCGGTAGGCAAGGTTACCAGGGCAAACGTTCTGCAGGCGATTGAGCAACTGGGCGGGGCGCACTGACCGGCATGGCCCCGGCGATGAGCAAACATGCCCCGCAGGTCGCCGGCGACGCAGGTTTGCACGAGAGGGCCAAGCAATGAAGCTGATCTATCTACGCCTGGGCACCAATGATCTCGAGAAGGCGCGCGGCTTCTACGACGCAACGTTCGCCGTGCTGGGCTTGCCGCCATCGTCGCTTCAGGCCGATCCACCATATCTCGCCTACAGCATCCCCGGCGGCCCGAGCTTCTCGGTCGGCGCGCCGCGCAATGGCGAGCCGGCGACCTTCGCGAACGGCGGCACCATAATGTTCACCACCGAATCTGACGCCCAGGTCGCGGCGTGGCACGCGGCGGGCCTCGCCCATGGGGGGACCTGCGAAGGCAGGCCCGAACCCAAGCCCAAGGCAAACGGCGCGTTCGGCGCCTATCTCAGGGATCCGGACGGCAACAAGCTGTGCTGCTATCACGGGATCACATTCGATTAACCCAGCCCCTTCCCGTTGCGACGCCGACTTGGGCAGCCCGCAAGCACAAGGATAGTCGCGTGGAGAAAAAGGCTGATCTTACCACGCCAGGACGGATTGGCCGGCTGGAACTGCGCAATCGCATGTTCCAGACCGCGATGGGACCCAACCTGGCCGAGCCGGACGGGACGTGCGGAGATAAAACGGTCGCGTTCTACGAGGCCCGCGCGCGGGGCGGTGCCGCGCTGGTCAACATGGGTGCCATCGGGATAGCGCACCCCTGCGGCATGGTCATGCGCAACCAAGTCGCACTGTCGGACGACCGGTTCATTCCCGGGCTGCGTCGGGTAAACCGCGCGGTCCAGGCTCATGGTGCGCGGATTGCCGCGCAATTGCAGCATGGGGGAGCCAGCTCGACCGAGGACATGATCGCCGGGCGCCCACTGTGGGTGCCATCAATCCCGCCGGCATCCGCCAGCGTGCT
>DASTGC010000182.1:0-3147 GCA_035719485.1 Novosphingobium sp. | reverse complement strand
CCGCCGTTCGCTCTGGCGGCTGATCGGATCGACCCTGATCGTTGCAGGCCTGCCGATTTCGATAGCGTTGAACGTGTCGTGGTTGATCTGGCCCCTACCGGCCGGCGCTGCCGCGACGGTCCTGGCCTTCACTGTGGGGGCTGGTTTCGCCCAGATGTTCCATGCCTCGCTCCACCGCGAGCAGAATCCCTTCGCGATAAACTTGCTGCGACACACGGGCCTGCTGATGACTCCTGCCGCACACCAGCTGCACCACGACACCCTTAAGCGGGATTTCGCGACCAACTGCGGTTGGTCAAACCCGCTCGTAAACCGTGTTTTCGCGGGCCTGCGCGAACGCGGCTACCTGGATGATTCGGGGCTCGAACCAAGCGCCTGAGCTCCGCTCTTGCGCGCGGCGGCAATGCGCAGCCGGTCACCGGGTGCAGGATCTTCGGCGAGGAGCCGTTCGACGCTGTTGGCGATCAGGATGCGAATAGCCGACGCACTGGCCAGCCCGCCGCGAACCAGGCAACGGGCATGGAGCACCTTCTTGAAGGCCTCGTAAAGCGCGCCGTCGGGCATTTCCGGCTGGGGCCAGAAGCCGTCCAGCGATCCCTGATGGGTGACCCCGGCGACGTCGTAGACGGCATCGCCCAGCACGATGACAGGGATGCCGACCTCCAGCGCGAGCGTGCCCGATGTGCTGTTGACACAGACCATCCCCGCCGAGGCGGCACACAGCTCATCCAATTCGCCGCCATCAATGTGACGGATCCGGTCCACCACCCCTAGCCGGCGAGCCTCGCGCATAATGTAGCGCCGCCAGTTGCGGTAGCCCACGTCGAGCGGATGCTCCTTGACGAGCAGCGTCGCATCGGCAGGCGCATGCCGCGCAAACGAGCGCAGCACATAATCCACCGCCATTCGCATCGAGTGAAACGGCGAGTGAGCGCGAATCTGGTAATCCCCGGTAAGCTGGAGCGGAAACAGGAAATATCGGCGCCCGGCCATTTCCTCGAGCACGGCCTCGGCCTGGCGCGCCCGACGGGCGGATCGGGAAAACCGAAAGAGCCAGCCGACCCCTTCGCCAATGATAGATGCGGGCCGGTGACTGCTGTAGAACGGGAACCGCCACCGGCCGAGCACGACATGGTGGTAATGCCAGTAGCTGTCGCGCGCCCGCCGGCTGAACGCGGCCGTGATGGTTGGCAAACGGGGCACCTCGGGCAACCATTGCGCCGCCGCGAGGAGAACCTCCGGATCGCGGTCCATTCGCGAGTGACCGTTCACGCCATCGCGCTCAAGCGTCATCCAGTCCGGCCGGATATAGCCTTCCTCGAACACATGAACGTGCAAGCCGCGCAACTGCGCAAGACGTAAGGCACCTTGGTGGACGGGCCGGCAATCGCCGTAGAGGACCAGGTCGGTAATGCCATTCTGCTGGGTAAAATCATCGAAGAACAGCGGCCAGTTCTTCATCCGCCCGCGATAATCGACCGCGCCCACGGGCCAATCGTAGCGATCGCCGCCGCTGAGATTGATGCGGAAGACGCCGCAGCCGCGCCGCGCGAGCTCGCGGCCCAAAAGGTTGAAGAACGGGCCCGGCGGCCCCTGCAAAAAAAGGAAATTGCGCCGGATGTTGCGGCCCTTGTTCATTTGCGGTCTCCGCCCCTGCGCAGCAGCAGATTGAGCCGTCCCTGGAGTTCGCGCAGCCGGACCAGCGGAGAACTTACTGTGGCGCAATTCTGCTCCAGGCGGTGCACCAGCACCTCGACCGGACAGGGCAACCGTGAAACCGGATCCATGTAGCGCGGATACATGATGAGCGTTGCGGCAACAAGCTCGTCCAGCGAGAGTTTACGATTCCGCCGCGCCGGCACTGGCCCAAGATCGCGAGTGAGCCCCCACCCGGCATAGAACGGAACGCCGTGGGTCGTCACCGAAATCCCTCGCATCAGCGCCTCGAACCCTGCGAGCGAGGTGAGCACGTGAAGCGCGTCGACCGATTCCAAGAGCGGGGCAATCGGGCCTGAACGATCGATCTCGTCGGCCAAGCGCAGGGTCTCGCTATCTTCAATGGCGCCGGTGCGATGGCCCGCCTCTACATCGGGATGCGGCTTGTAGATCAGCCAGGCATCAGGCCCTTCCAGCTCGCGTGCGCGGCACAGGAGAGCAAGGTTGGGATTACCGTTGGCGGACGAGGCCACTTGCCCGCCGGCCAGGACCGAACGGTCATCCGCGACCTGGCCTGTCACCAGGACACGGCGTCGGCCCGGCGGCGACCCGGTGGCAGCGACCGGATCCGCCCGCCCGTATTTGCCGATACCCCCGGCCACCAACCGCATACGCAAGGCCGCCGCGCGGGCGACCAGCCGCTCAGGGAAGTCGGTTTCGGCCAGCAACCGCTCAAGTTCGCTGGGCCGCGACGGATCGAAATAGATGCCGTCGAAATCAGCAATCACCGACAGCGGCGGAACACAATTCGCCCCAAGGCCCGTGCCCCTGATCATGCCGTCCTCGACCTCGCCGACGCTGATGCCACGACCCGTCAATTCTGCAGCGAGGCCAGCGGGAACACGGGCGCCCCAGACAAGCGCCCGATCCCCCCGACGAAGGATACGGCACCGACGGCCATGGTGGTGCGCGTGACGCGGCCCGTCGCCGCCATCCCACAGCAGCGCATCCATCGTTACCCGCTTCCACCTGGCCACCCCGAACACGGCGGAAATGGTCCGATTTAAATCAATCAACCGTCGCCATTCGCCCAACATTTCCACAGCTTCCCCGGTTGAGAGCGGGTTACCGGAGAAGGGGCTCTGCCAGCGCCATGGGGCAAATAACCCGGCGACGAGCGCGCGCGTATCGTGCAGGTCGCGCCGGCTCCACCGGCCCTCGCCGATGACTTCGACTTCCGTCTCAGCCAGGGCAGCAACCGGCGCCCATTCGCCTTCGGGGCCGGCAAGAATAAGGGAGGCCTGGCGGACCACGTGCCAGGGATCCAGCAGGCGTGAGATGACCGGGATTTCGTGGCGCCCAGCGAAGGAACCGAGCAGCACAGCGCGCCCAGCCAGGCCACGCTGATGCGCCAGGTCCTGGATCATGCGCGCCCCGGCTGCATCATCTGGCGCGAGGACGATGGTCCGCCCCGCCGGCAGTGTGACCTGC
>DASTGC010000181.1:0-3034 GCA_035719485.1 Novosphingobium sp. | reverse complement strand
CGATCTGGTTGTTCCGGCGGGGCAAGGGCTGCGCGGACTGCGCGTTGTCCGCAAGGAGGTAGCCCTCCTAGGCAACGCGTCCTTGGATCGTTAGCTACTCTGTCACTGATAAATTTAGGCAAGCAACTACCTGCGGCGTCTCGCGTTTTGCCGCGGCGCGCGGGGGTGCCGCATTCATGTAATCCGGTGCAGGAGAGGCACCGCGCTGCAGGAGCGCGCGTGTCTCGATCATACCGCAAGATAATGGCGGCAGCAGCCATTACCACTGCCGCCCCGCGCGACCCGCGCGGCCGCCGATCTGCAGCTCGACGTAGCGCCGCGTCGTGCCGGGGGCGGCGCTCAGTGTACGCGGTGTTGCGCGGCCTCGTAGAATGTATGACGCAGATGAACGCGCGAGCCTAGACGTTATGACCCTGGCTTGAGGCCGGTGGCCCGTCCCTGGTCATGCCAGGATCGAGGGTTGCTCGGACGAGCCGAGCCGAGCCTCAGGCATGGAGGGACGGACCATGGGAGAGCATAGCGAGGTATATGTCGCTTTCGATACGGCAAAGCTGAAGCACGCGGTGGCGATCGCGGAAGCGGGTCGCGAGGGAGAGGTCCGGTTCCTGGGTGAGGTCGAGAACCGACCGGCAGTGATAGAGCGGCTGATCAAGAAGCTCGGAAGGCGATACCGCAAGCTTCACATCTGCTTCGAGGCCGGCCCGACGGGATACGGTCTTTATCGGCAGGTGCAGGCGCTGGGCCATAACTGCCTCGTGGTGGCACCGGCCCTGATCCCAAGGCGGGCAGGCGAACGGGTGAAGACGAACCGGCGGGACGCGCTGACGTTGGCCCGGCTGTATCGCGCAGGCGAGCTGAGCGCCGTGTGGGTGCCTGACGATGTGCACGAGGCAGTCCGCGATCTGGTTCGTGGCCGCACGACAGCGGCCGAGGATGTTCGCCGCAAGCGCCAGCAACTGCTGTCGTTCCTGCTGCGGCAAGGCCGGATCTTCACCGGCGGAGATCATTGGACCCGTGCGCATTGGCGCTGGCTGGCCGAGCAACGCTTCGATCATCCTGCGCAGCAGATTGTCTTCCAGGACGCGGTTGCGGCAATCGAGGACGCCCTCGAGCGCCTGCACCGACTGGAAGGGCAGCTCGGCGATGTTGTTCCCAAGTGGTCGATGGCTCCGGTGGTCGCCGCTTACCAAGCCATGCGCGGCGTGTCGTTCCTGGTCGCCGTGACCTTTGCGGCCGAGATCGGCGACGTGCGTCGGTTCGATACACCGCGCCAACTCATGGCGTTCCTGGGGTTGGTCCCGGCCGAGCGCTCGACCGGCGAGACGGTGCGTCGGACAGGCCTGACCCTGGCCGGCAACCGCCGAGCTCGTCGGGTGCTCGTCGAAGCGGCCTGGAGTTATCGCCATCCTGCCCGTGTCACCGAGGCTCTGCGGGCTCGCCTCGAAGCACTGCCAAAGACGGTCCGTAATATCGCCTGGAAGGCGCAGGTCCGCTTGTGTGGCCGATATCGCCGGCTCAACGCAGCGGGTAAGAAGCTGCCGGTCGTCATCGCAGCGATTGCCCGCGAGATGGCTGCATTCCTGTGGGCGATCGGGCGCCAGGTCACGCCCGCTGCGGCCGCCTGACCTCGACGCCTCAACGATCAGTTGCGCAGCGTTGGGGATGGAGCAACGGAGGGGAACTCCCGTCGCTAGTTATGTGGCCGAGCACCGCCCGACGCCCGTCGCCTAGACAGAGGAAAGCCCCGAGACGAAAGCACGGAAGGCGGTACCCAACCCGCGGATAAGAGCCTGATCAACCGTCGTCTCAAGCTCCATCTCCTACCTTGCGCAGCTGCCAATCTTCCCCAAAACCGGTGTCACTCAGACACAGCAGGTGCCTCTTTGTCTCCGCTCTTGACCGGGGTCATAAGAGCTAGGGTCGAGACTCATTAAATCCACCAAACGATAGCAGCGGCGAGGCAGACGGAGGCGAGGAAGTTTCGGGCGAGTCTGTCGTAGCGTGTGAAGACGCGGCGGAAGTCTTTGAGACGACAGAAGGCGTTCTCGATGCGATGCCGCTGCTTGTAGGCTGTCTTGTTGAAGCGGAACGGTTGGAGGCGGTTAGCTCTGTTGGGCACGACCGGCTTTGTGCCCCGCCGATCGAGCCAGCGCCGCAGTTCGGCGCTGTCGTAGGCGGCATCACCGAGCAGCTTGGCCGCCGGCCTGGTGCGCCGGATGAGGCGCTGAGCCGGTGGGCAATCATGGGCTTGGCCGCCGGTCAGGAGGACGGAAAGAAGACGGCCTCGAGCATCTGATAGTGCGTGGATCTTCGTATTGCGCCCGCCTCGTGAGCGGCCAATCGCCTGTTTTTGCTCCCCCCTTTTCCGCCCGAGGCCGAGCGATGGGCTTTGACATGCGTACTGTCGATCATCTGCGTCTCGGTCGATCGACCGCGCTGGGCAAACGCCCGGAACAGGCCCTCCCAGACGCCACGCTCGGCCCACCGCGTGAAGCGGTTGTAGACTGTCGTGGGCGGGCCGTACTCCTCAGGGCAATCCTTCCAACGGCAGCCGCTCTTCAGCACGTGCACGATGCCGCTGATGATCCGTCGGTCATCGACCCGCTCCTTGCCCCGAACGTCGGTCGGCAAATACGGTGCGATCCGCACCCACTACCATCAACAACTCTATTGGGTTCTGACCCTAGATGCTCCAACACTGGGTCACGCACTTCTCAGTGAAGCTACTGATGTCAGAGTTTTGTAGAGACGCACGTAATCCCTAGCCATTCTGCTGGAGGTGAATCTTTCCTCGAAGCGGCGTCGAACCTGCCGACGATCTAATTGACCGATGCGGCCGACAGCTTGGATGGCCTCGGCTTCGCCATCCACCACGAAGCCAGTGACGCCCTCATCGATCACCTCCGGCACCGATCCGGTGCGAAAGGCGATGACTGGCGTTCCGCAATCCATGGCTTCGATCATGACCAAACCGAATGGCTCGGGCCAATCGATCGGAAACAGCAGTGCCGCCGCTCCCGATAGAAAGTCTCCT
>DASTGC010000180.1:0-4684 GCA_035719485.1 Novosphingobium sp. | reverse complement strand
GCCGAGCCGTCGCGGTCGGTGCGGTCGGCGGCAACCTCGAGGACCAGGCGGGCGCAGGGCTGTTCGAGATCGAGGAGGCGGCGGACCGGATCGCCGCCGCGCTTGGCGTGGTTCGCCATGTCGTCCTGCCGCTCGACCTGCGCCAATTCGGCGGCTCGGCGCTGACCGACGATATCGCCGTGCCGCATGACGGCCTGACCCCGGGCATCCCGGTCACCTATGTCCCGGCGCGCAACCTGATCTTCCTCTCGCTGACGCTGGGCTGGGCCGAAGCGGTCGGCGCGCGCGACATCTTCATCGGGGTCAACGCCCTCGACTATTCGGGCTACCCGGACTGCCGCCCGGATTTCATCGCCGCGTTCGAGCAAATCGCGCGGCTCGCCACCAGGGCGGGCGACCAGGGCGAGGAGATCCGGATCAATGCCCCGCTGCAGTATCTCGGCAAGGACGCCATCGCGCGCGAGGCGGCGCGGCTGGGGCTCGACGCGGGGATGAGCTGGTCGTGTTACGATCCCCAGCCCGACGGCCGTGCCTGCGGCACCTGCGACAGCTGCCGGCTGCGGCGCGAGGGCTTCGCCCGGGCCGGGCTGGTCGATTCCACCGACTACGCCGCCTGAATCCTCCCCTCTCGCAGGGGGGATTTCCGGCGGGCGCCCACAAAAAAGGGGGCCGGATTGCTCCGGCCCCCAGTCGTGTCGCGCAGAACGCGAAGGTTACATGCCCGAACCGGGGCCGTAGGTGATCTCGACGCGGCGGTTCTGCAGTTCGCGCACACCGTCGGCGGTCGGCACCCGCGGGTTCTCCTCGCCATAGCCATGCGCGGTGATCGCCGCGGCCGGCACGCCATGGCCGGTCAGGTAAGCCTGGACCGAAGCGGCGCGGCGGTTCGAAAGCCCGATGTTGTACTTCGGCGAACCCGAGCGGTCGGTGTAGCCCGCCAGCATGATCGGGACATTCTGGCAATTGCCATAGGCCGTGATCGCGCTGTCGAGGATCGTCGCTGCCTCGGGCGTGACGTCCGACTTATCCCAGTCGAAGAACACGATGTAGGGGCCCTTGTTGCACACCGGCGGCGGAGGCGGCGGAGGTGGCGGGGGCGGAGGAGGCGGCGGCGGCGGGGGCGGCGGCGGCGGAGGAGGCGGCGGAACCGGAGCGCCGCCGAAGTTGTAGGCGATCGTCGCCAGCAGCGAGTGCGAGCGGAAACGCGTGCGCACCTGGCCGCCCACGACTCGATCAATCTCGTTGTGGTTCTGGTTGTAGAACCGGTACTTCAGACCCAAATCGATATGGTCGGAGAGCGGCAGGCGGACGCCGGCGAGAGCCTGCCAGGCGAAGCGCGAGTCCGATCCGGTGATGTCGACCGTGTTCGGTCGGGTGATCAGCACCGCGTTCTTGACGCGGCCGACGCCGGCGCCGGCACCGATGAAGCCCTGCAGGCCATTGTCCGGACCGAAGTCGACCAGAGCATTGGCCATGAAGCTCAGCGCTTGGGCACCGCCGCCCACGCTGGGCTGGCCGAACACGCCGGTCGGGCCAGTGTAGCGCTTCTCTTCAACGCGGCGGAAGCTGGCTTCCGCTTCGAGGCGGAACATGCCCAGGTCATAGCCGACGATGCCGCCGACGTCGTAACCCATCTTGGTTTCGAGCTCGCCGGTGTTGTTGACGCCGGTGATGTTGTAGATCTTTTCCGCCTTCACGGCGCCGGCATCACCTTCGATATACCACTGGTGATCGCGTGCGATCGCCGGACTGGCCAATGCCGCGGAAGCGACGGCCGAGAGCAGGATGAGTTTTTTCATGTTCCCCTCGTGAGACGTGAATGCGGCAGAATCCCTAGCGATCTGCCGGTGGCCTTGCAATGCCGATGTTGCTGCAAGGTTCCCCGCCTAACGAGCGCAATCGGTTCTCTGTTCTCGAAATCATTGCGCGCGCCGGTAACAGTAAGGGCGTCGCCAAAGTCTTCAAAAATGTAAGCTCATTTGACAAACCGAGGAAATCGGCTGGTTCTGGCACTATTCCAGGGCCGCTCGCAGGGCCTCGCGCAACATCTCGGCGTCGGGTGTTGCCATTACGCCACAGTAAATGAAAATCCTAGAGCCACGGGCGCCGTCCGCCGGGAGGAACGCGCTTGAGCAGCTCCAGCCGCCGCGCCTGGCGCGATTCCAGCGCCAGGGTCAGGATGGGCTGCGGCCGCGCCACGAACTGGGATGGCGACATGCCGAACATCTGCGTGAACTCGCGGATCAGGTGGCTCTGATCGTAATAGCGCAGGACCAGTTCCTCCGCCTCGGCCTGATCGGCCACGCCCCGCAGGTGACTGGCCATGTCCAGCGCCCGTGCCCGGCGCAGCGCCTGCTTGGGCGCCATGCCGAAGTCCCGGCGGACGATCCGTTCGAGCTGGCGCTGGGTAATCCCGCATTCACGCGCGAATTCGGCGACGCTGGCCGAAGGATCGGCGAACGCGAGCAGCTCGAAGCGCACGGACACGGGATCGGGCTCCGTCACGCCGGGGCGATCGATCAACTTCCGGATCAGGTCTTCCAGTATGAGCAGGCGCCCCTCCGGCTCCGGTGTGTGCTCCATCGCCGTGAGCACCTCCTCGACCGGCAAGCCGAAATAACTGCAATCGACGATTCGATCGACGAAGTCTGAAGAGTGGATGCTCTTTAGGGCATGGCCCGCGCCCGGGCGGAAGGCGCAACCGATGCTGATGAACGATCCGGTGACGCTTACCGGCATCCGGCGTGATTGCGTGCCGAAGAACAAGGCCGCCCGACCGTTTTCCCGCGGGCCATCGGCGGTGACGGCGGTCCAGCAGCCGGACAGCTGCAGGCGAACCATCGCCGTGTCGTTGAACAGGCCACATTCGAGTCGGTGATCGGCGGGAGCCACCACGTCGGAAAGATAAAGCCGCCCTATCCACGGAGCGAGGTCGGGTGCGGGAGCACGATTGTAGGAAACGGGCTGCCCTTCGCGAGTAACGCCATGGGCTGGTGCAATCGCTTCATCTACGGCCGGCCGGGACCGTTTCAGCATATACCCCACTCACCTACTCTTTGATTGATTATTCGTTACACGTTCAATTGCTGACTGCAATATCGACACGAACATCGCGCGCAACGTAAGCAGGGCGGAAATAGTTGCGCTATGGACCTATTCGGTTGGGTGGAGCAGTAGCGCGCTTGACCTCTCCGTCCCGTCCGGGGCACAGCGTCACCATGCAATTTGATGATGACCTTGCGCTGGCCAAGCGCCTTGCCGATGCCGCCGGTCAGGCCATTTTCCCCTGGTTCCGCAGCAACACGGGTGCCGAGCGGAAAGACGATGCCACCCCGGTCACCAAGGCGGACCGGGCTGCGGAGGAGGCGATCCGGCGCATACTTTCCGCCGAAGCGCCGCGCGACACCGTCATTGGTGAAGAATTCGGGACGACGGCGGGTTCGTCGGGGCGGTCGTGGGTGATCGATCCGATCGACGGTACGGCGGGGTTCCTCGCAGGCCGCCCTCTGTTTGGCACGCTCATCGCCCTTGTGGTCGAGGGATGGCCGGTGCTCGGCGTGATCGACCAGCCGATTCTGCGGGAGCGCTGGATCGGGGCGAGCGGCAGGCCAACCACGCTCAACGGGCAGCCGATCACCACCCGCGCCTGTCGCCGGCTCGGCGACGCCACCCTCGCCACCACCGGGCCGCACTACTTCGATGACCACGATGGCGCCCATTTCATGAGCCTCGCTGCCAAGACGGATCACCGCCGGATGGTGATGGGCGGCGATTGCTATAACTACGCCATGCTGGCGAGCGGCCACCTCGACATCGTGTGTGAGGCCAACCTGAAGCTGCACGACTGGGCCGCGCTGGTCCCCGTGGTCGAAGGGGCCGGCGGCACCATGTGCGACTGGAACGGCGATCCGCTGCATGCCGCGTCGGATGGCCGGGTCCTCGCGCTCGGCGACCCCGCGCGCCTGGACGATGTGGTCGAGGCGCTTGCCTGCGGGCACTGAGGCGGCCCCGGCGCTGCCGGCCCGCCTGTTTCTTTATGGCACCCTGCTGGAGGGCGCATGCAACGCTGTAGCAGTGCGCTTGCACCGTCGCCTCGTGCCGGGTGTGCCGGGACGGGTGGCGGGGCAGCTTTACGCGATCCAGGAATCCCAGGGTTGGTATCCCGCCCTGGTCCCCGGATCAGGCATGGTCCGGGGAATGGTCCATGCGGTGCGCCCGGATTTCGATGCCGATTGCCTCGCTGTGCTCGATGCCTACGAGGGCTTGCGGGCGGACGGACTTGGCGAATATCGGCGTGACAGCATCGTCGCCCTCACTGATGAGGGCGAGTTGGTCGTTGATGCCTACATCTATAACGTCGCACTGCCAGCTGAAGCGCGGCCTGTTCCGCAAGGGGACTTCGCCGCCTACCTTGCTGCGAATGGATTGACGGGGTTCCGCTAGTCGCTCGCGAATCTGTTGCCTTTCCGGCCGATCCCCCCTAAGGGGCCGCCCTTCATTGACACGGAATCGATGATCGGCCTGGCTATCTAGGGCTGCCATGGCGGATCGGACGTGTCTCTATCGAGGAGACGAAAATGCCCAAGATGAAGACCAAGAGCGGCGTCAAGAAGCGCTTCAAGCTCACCGCCACCGGCAAGGTGAAGCACGGCGTTGCCGGCAAGCGCCACCGCCTGATCAGCCA
>DASTGC010000179.1:0-2551 GCA_035719485.1 Novosphingobium sp. | reverse complement strand
GATGGGCCACCAGCCCGAGCGTTACCAGCGCTGGATCGAGAGCGCCGGCGGCTATGAGCCGGCGAAGAAGCTTCACACCTACGAGCTCGACATCACCAGGGAATTCCCGCCGCTGATCCAGCGGATCGTCCAGTCGGGCGAGAAGAACGCCCGCATCCGCATCCGCAATACCAACAAGAAGAAGTTCGAGGCGGAAGCCCGGCTGATCCTCGACATCCTCAACGATGCCTGGTCCGACAACTGGGGCTTCGTGCCCTTCACCGAGACCGAGATCAAATATGCCGGCAAGAAGTTCAAGCCGATCGTCCACGAGGACCTGATCATGGTCGCCGAATACGATGGCGAGCCGGTCGCGTTCATGATGACCGTGCCGGACCTCAACGAAGCGATCAAGCCGATGGGCGGCAAGCTGCTGCCGTTCAACTGGATCAAGCTTCTCGCCTGGCTGAGGAAGCCGCGCCCGCGGACGATGCGGGTGCCGCTGATGGGCGTGCGCAAGAAGCTGCAAAGCTCGCGCATGGCGAGCCAACTCGCCTTCATGATGATCGAGTATATCCGCCGCAATTCGGTGAGCCGCTACGGCTCCACGCGCGGCGAGATCGGCTGGATCCTCGAGGACAACCAGGGGATGGTCGCCATCGCCGATGCGATCGACAGCCATATCAACAAGACCTACGTGATCTACGGCAAGGCCTTGTGAGGCGCACGTGAGGTTGCTTTACCCGTTCCTCCCGAGCGCAGTCGAGGGACTATGCCGAGCGCCAGCGAGGCTGCGGCAGTGCGGGTTCTCGCGTCGCTCGAACTAGTCCCTCGACTGGGCTCGGGAGGAACGGGTTGGGGAGTTGGTCTCATTTGCAGGGTCGGATTGGGGAGTTGGTCTGATGGTGTCGCAGCATTCCCGCCATCCGCTGCGCCTGTTCCTGGGCCAGCGGATCGCTCCGCCCCGGTTCCTGGCCTTCCTCGTGCTGCTGCCGCTCGCAGCCTGGGGCCTGCACCAGGCAGGCATGGCTGACTGGGTGAAGGCCCTTGCGCTCGGTTTCGATGCCGCGGCCGCGCTGTTCCTCGTCTCGCTCCTGCCGCTTGTGTTTCGCCACGAGGCCGAGGCGATCCGCTGCCGGGCCGATGCCAACGATGCCAACCGGGTGGTGGTGCTGGTGATCAGTTCAGTCCTGACCCTTGTGGTCATGGCGGCAATCGCGGGGGAGCTGCCGGGCGCACGCACCGGTCACCTCGTCTCGATGCTGGGCCTCATCGCAACACTTGTGCTGATCTGGCTGTTCGCCAATTCGGTCTATGCGCTGCATTATGCCCATGAGTTCTACACCCCCCAACCGGGCGAGAGCGGTCCACGTGACCGGGGCGGGCTCGATTTCCCCGGCACGCCCGAGCCGGGCTACCGCGACTTCGCCTATTTCGCCTTCACTCTTGGCATGACATTCCAGACCTCGGACGTGGCCATCACCGATACCCGGATCCGCGCCGTCGCCGTGTTGCATTCCTTCGCGGCCTTCATTTTCAACATCGGGGTCATCGCCTTCACCATCAATGTGCTGGGCGGGGCAGGCTGACGCAGGTCCGGCGGAACCCGCCGTCTCAGCTTACGTTTCGAACACTGCCCCTGTTGCAGCGCAGCAGGCGCGCGGCTAAGTGCCGGATTCTCTCCCCAGGCCAGCGCGCTGCGCTGCCGCGAAACGAAGGTAACCCATGCGCATCGACATGATTCCCATCGGCGACAACCCGCCCGAGTGCCTCAACGTGATCATCGAGGTTCCGGTCGGCGGCGAGCCGGTGAAGTACGAGTTCGACAAGGCTAGCGGAGCGCTGTTCGTCGACCGTATCCTACATACGCCGATGCGCTATCCGGCCAATTACGGCTTCGTCCCCCACACCCTCTCGCCCGACGGCGACCCTCTGGACGCGCTGGTGATCGCCCGCTCGCCGTTCGTGCCCGGCGCCGTGGTTCGCGCCCGGCCGATCGCGGTCCTGAACCTGGAAGACGAGCATGGCGGCGACGAGAAGCTGGTCTGCGTGCCCGACGACAAGACTTTTCCGTACTACAGCGACGTTGCGGAAAAGGGCGATCTGCCGGGCATCCGCAGCGTCGCCCCACTTGCCGACACGCACCCACTTGTCGGCCTCGAGGTCCTTGTAGTGGGTGAAGAAGTGCTCGATCTGCTGAAGCACGATCGACGGCAGGTCCTGCCGCTCGCCCACGTCCGAATAATAGGGAAAGGTCGTATCCACCGGTACGCAGATCAGCTTCTCGTCGCCGCCATGTTCGTCTTCGAGATTGAGGACACCGATCGGTCGGGCTCGAACGACGCAGCCGGGAACGAACGGTGAGCGTGCGATCACCAGCGCATCCAGCGGGTCTCCGTCGGGCGACAGCGTATGGGGTACGAAGCCATAGTTCGCCGGATAGCGCATCGGCGTGTGCAGGATGCGGTCAACGAACAGCGCGCCGCTCTCCTTGTCGAATTCATATTTCACCGGCTCGCCGCCCGTGGGCACTTCGATGATGACGTTGAGGCTGTGCGGCGGGTTGGCGCCC
>DASTGC010000178.1:0-15734 GCA_035719485.1 Novosphingobium sp. | reverse complement strand
CAGCAACAGGCCCAACCCGCCCCAGCAGGTGGGGTTTGACCGGATCGAGCTGACCCGTATCCTCGATCTTTACGGTCGGATGGTCGCCGCCGGGGAATGGCGCGACTATGCGATGGACTTCGGCAGGGACGCCGCGAGTTTCAGCGCCTTCCGCCGGGCCGCCGAACGCCCCCAGGCCCGTCTCGAAAAGCGCCCGGCGCTGCGATCCAGGCAGGGCATGTGGACCCTGTTCGGTGAAGCGGGCCAGGTGCTCAAGCGCGGCCACGACCTGGCCGGCGTGCTCAGCCCGATTGAACGCAGGCTGCTGAAAGCGGTCGACGATTGAGCCGGCGGCAGCGCCGCGCCGAGCTTCACAAACACCAAGGCCGCCCCATGCACCCGGCATGAGGCGGCCTCTGGCTTTTCCAGCTAGGAACAGGGCAGCCGGTCGCGAGACCGGCTGCCCTTGTGGTCAGAACCGGATAGTGGCGGTCACACCGTAAGTGCGGGGCTCGCGCACGACCACACGCGAAAAGCCAAGCTGCGGGATCGGCAAGGCGTTGACGTAGTCCCTTAGGTTCGTGAGGTTCTTGCCCCAGACCGTAATGTCCAGCTTGTTGTCGAGCAGTGTCAGAGTGCCGCTGGCATTCACCAGAACGTGCTCCTTGCCGAGGTTGGCATTGCGGTATCCGGTCACGGCTGCAGCGCTATAGACGAGATTGGTCGTCGCATCGTGCCAGACCCCGTTCGCGTCCTGGAAGAAGCCGTTGGGGAAGAGAGTCTGGTCCGACTGGTAGGCGAAGTCTGCCCGCAGGCTCAGCTTCTTGTCGCTGCCAAGATCACCGGACCACTGCGGCGAAAGCGTGGCGGTCCATTTCGGGGTGAGCTGGAAGGGTTCATTGCTGCGATCAAACCCGTTCGCGTCAATGAACTTCTTGTACTTCGGCTTGGTGTAGGCGGCCGAACCGCTCAGCTGGAAGCCGCCGCCGAGGATCGCCGTGAACTCCATCTCGCCGCCGTACGTATCGACCACGCCGGCGTTCTCGGTGAGGGTCGAGGTGGTGTTGCCGAGCACGACCGTGGTGTTGCGCTGGGCATCCTTCGTATGGGTGAAGTAAACCGCTGCATTGACGCGCAACCGGCGATCGAAGAACTCGCTCTTCACGCCGCCTTCGTAGCTGTAGACGATCTCGGGCCGGAATGGCGCCAGCGAAGCTGGCACGGCACCGATGCCGCGCAACGCCAGACCGCCGCTGCGGAAGCCCTTGGCGGTCTTGAGGTAGACCAGGATGTCGTCGGTGGCCTGGTAGTCGAGCGAGGCGGTATAGGCCACCCCGGTGTCCTTCGATCCGCGTGCGAACGGACAGCCGCCCTGCGCCGGGAATGCGCAGATGAACAGCTGGGTCGCATTGGTTACCGGATCGACGAGGTAGGTGCCGCCGTTCGAGACGACCGACCGCTTGTCCTGCGACCAGCGCAGGCCGGTGGTCAGCGAAAGCCTGTCGGAGATATGGTAGGTCGTCTGGCCGTAGAAGCCGATGCTCTTGGCGTCCACATCGCCCAGGAACGACGTAACCGCGCGCAGGCCGCCGGTCTGGGGATTAGCCTCGCCGAGAGCGGTTACGGTAGAGGCCGGTGTATCATCCTGGCCCCATTCGTGGAACCAGAACGCACCGAGCGCGAAGTCGAGCTTGTTGTCTAGAGCCTTGCCGGTCACGGTCAACTCGCCGGACAGCTGCTTCATATGCTGGATCTGGTTCTGCTTCGATGAATCGAGCAGCCGGGCAGAGCTGGCGTCGCTGTCGATGTCGAAGCCCTGGGAGTTGACCACCCGGTAACCACCGATCGCCTTGACCGCGCCGAACGATGTGTCGAGCGTTGCCGTGGCGGAGTAGGTTTCCGTGTTGACCAGCGAGCGCGGAATCGAATTGAGCGAGGTGTTGAAGTGTGACTTGTTGAGGGCCACGTCGCGGGCAAGGCGCTGGTCGCCCGTCGCCATGCAGGCCAGCTGGTCGGCGAAGCAAGCGAGGCCAAGCGTTTCCAGGCCCGCTTCGAGCGAGGCGAGGCTGTTGGGCTCCGCATAGCCGAGCCGGCCTTCCTGCTCGATCGTGTCGGAATGGAACTTCTCGCCCGAAAGCAGCAGGCGGAAATTGTCAGTCGGCTTGAACAGCAGCTTCCCGCGAACGGTGTAATCGTCGAGGTTGCCCACCATCGTGCCGGTGTTGATTTCCTTCACATAGGGATCGCGACGATTGCCGGAGTAGACAACGCGAGCGGCAACCCGGTCATCAACCAGTGGAACATTGAGCACGGCAGTCAGCGACTGCTGGTTGAACCGGCCGTATGTGCCCGACAACGATCCGGAGAGGCCGTCGGAGAAGCTCGGATCCTTGGTGTTGACCAGGATCGCGCCGCCCGTCGTGTTGCGTCCGAACAGGGTGCCCTGCGGTCCCTTGAGCGCCTGGAAATTGTCGATGTCGACCAGGGTGGCGCCTAGGCCATAGGCCCGGGCCCAATAGACCCCGTCGACATAGGTGCCAACCGAGGGATCGAGCGTGGCGAGCGTGTCTTCCTGGATCTGGCCGCGCATCTGCAGCGTGATCGCCGCGGCATTGGTCAATGCGGTGCTGATCTGCAGGCCAGGGGTCAGCGTTGCCGCTTCCGGGAAGGTCCGAACGCTCTGCTTTTGCAGTTCCTCTCCGCTGAACGCCGTGATCGCCACCGGGACGCGCTGGATGTTCTCCGCAACCTTTCGGGCTGTGACGACGATGTCGGCCAGCTGATCGCCCGAAGCGGCCGTATTGGCCGAAGTTGCGGCGGCCGCTTCCTGCGCCATGGCGCTCGATGCGGCGCAGGCCCAGGCCAGCGCGACGCCGGACACGATTGCCCGAACACTTCCATTACTCATAGCATTCCTCCCTAGGTTGGCCCCAAGTGATTGTTTAAACGGAAAAATGTCTCTCCATTTGAACCGTTGCCCGGTTCACTGGATTTGACCTCGTTGTCAAATGAAGATCAGGTAATCTCCGGATCGAAATCCCAGAAGATTCAATGATGTGACATTTCTGCCGCAACAAGACGGCCACGCGTGGGCCTTCCTCTCAGAATGACAAAGGCGGCCCCATGCACCCGGCATGAGGTGGCCTCTGCTTATCCGGGTAGCGACAAGGTGCAGCCGGTCGCGAGACCGGCTGCACCGTATCGTCAGAACCGGATCGTGGCGGTCACACCATAGGTCCGCGGCTCGCGCAGGACCGACCGGCTGAACCCGAGCTGCGGGATAGGCAGCGCGTTGGTGTAGTCATGCAGGTTCGTGAGGTTCTTGCCCCAGACCGTAATGTCCAGCTTGTTGTCCAGAAGCGTCAGCGTACCGCTGGCGTTGACGAGGACATGGGCTTCATCTGTATTGGCCGCGTTCATGCCCGCAACGTCCGCGGCAGTCATGACGATGTTCGTCGTTGCATCGTGCCACACCCCGTTCGCGTCCAGGAAGAACCCGGTGGCGAAGAGGTATTGCGAGGACTGGTAGGCGAAGTCGGCCCGGAGGCTCAGCTTCTTGTCGCCGCCAATTTCGCCCGACCATTGCGGAGAAAGCGAAGCGGTCCACCGTGGGGTCAGCTGAAACGGTTCGCGGCTCCGGTCGAAGCCGTTGAAGTCGATGTAGCGCTTGTACTTCGGCTTGGTGTAGGCGGCCGAGCCGCTCACCTCGAAGCCCCCGCCGAGGATCGCCGTGAACTCCAGTTCGCCGCCGTAGGTGTCGACCACGCCGGCGTTCTCCGTCAGGGTCGAGGTGGTGCTGCCGTTGACCACCGTGGTGTTGCGCTGGGCGTCTTTGGTGTGGGTGAAATAGAGTGCCCCGTTGATGCGTAGCCGTCGATCCAGCAGCTCGCTCTTGAAGCCGCCTTCGTAGCTGTAGACGACCTCGGGCCGGAACGGCGCCAGCGAGGCAGGGACCGTGCCGACGCTGCGCAGGGCGAGGCCACCTGTGCGGAAGCCCTTCGCCGTCTTCAGGTAGACGAGCAGATCGTTGGTGGCCTGGTAGTCAAGCGAGACGGTGTAGGCCACGCCGTTCGACTTGGCCGAGCTGCGGTAGGGACAGCCACCCTGCGCCGGGAAGGCGCAGATGAACAGCTGGGTGGCCATGGTCACCGGATCGACCAGCGCGGTACCGCTGTTCGAGACCAGACTCCGCTTGTCCTGCGACCAGCGCAGGCCGGTGGTCAGCGAGAGCTGGTCGGTGATGTGGTAAGAGGTCTGGCCGTAAATGCCGATGCTCTTGTTGTCGACGTCGCCGAGGAACGATGTGACCGCGCGCAGTCCGCCCGTCTGAGTCTTCGCAAGTTCGGTCACGGTCGAAGCGAGAGAGGAATCAAGCCCCCATTCGTGGAACCAGAATGCCCCAACGGCAAAGTCCAGCCTGTTGTTCAGTGCCTTGCCCGTAGCAGTCAATTCACCCGACAGCTGTTTTATGTGTTGAATCTGGTTCAGGCCTGAAGTGTCGAGCAGCCTGACGGTGCCGGCATCGCTGTCGATGTTGGAGCCCTGGGAGTTGACCACCCGGTAGCCGCCGATCGCCTTGACCGCGCCGAACGATGTGTCGAGCGTTGCGGTGGCGGAGTAGGTCTCCGTATCCAGCAACAAGCGGGGAACGGAATTCAGCGCGGTGTTGAACTGCGACTTGTTGAGAGCCACGTCCCGAGCGAGGCGCTGGTCCCCGGTCGCCATGCAGGCCAGCTGGTCGGTGAAGCAGGCCTGGGCGCCAAGGGTTTCCAGCCCCGCTTCGAGCGAAGCGATGCTGTTGGGCATGACATAGCCGAGGCGACCTTCCTGCCCCAACGTGTCGGAATGGAATTTCTCGCCGGACAGCAGCAGGCGGAAATTGTCAGTCGGCTTGAGCAGCAGCTTGCCGCGGACGGTATAGTCGTTGAGGTTGGCCACCATCGTGCCGGAATTTATCTCCTTCACGTAGGGATCGCGGCGGTTACCGGAATAGACGATGCGTGCCGCAACCCGGTCGTCGACCAGCGGCGCATTGAGCACCGCGGTCAGCGACTGCTGGTTGAACCGGCCGTATGTGCCGGAAAGGGAGCCGGAGAGACCGTCGGCGAAGCTCGGATCCTTGGTGTTGACCAGAAGCGCGCCGCCCGTCGTATTACGCCCGAACAGGGTACCCTGCGGACCCTTGAGTGCTTGGAAGCTGGCAATGTCGACCAGGGTGGCTCCGAGGCCATAGGCACGGGCCCAGTAGACCCCATCGACATAGGTGCCGACCGAGGGATCGAGCGTGGCCAGCGTGTCTTCCTGGATCTGGCCGCGCATCTGCAGCGTGATCGCATCGGCGTTGGTCAACGCTGTACTGATCTGCAGGCCCGGGGTCAGCGTTGCCGCTTCGGGTAGGGTGCGGACGCTTTGCTTCTGCAGTTCCTCTCCGCTGAATGCGGTGATTGCAACCGGCACCCGCTGGATATTTTCCTCAACCTTGCGGGCCGTCACCACGATGTCGGTCAGCTGATTGCCCGCGCCGTCGCTGGTAGAGCCGGCGCTGGCGGTTCCCTGCGCCATTGCGCCTGTTGCAGCGAAAGCCCAAGCGAGCGCAGCGCAGGACGCGACAGTCCGAAGTCCACTCTTGTTCATGGCATTCCTCCCTGCATTGCTTGTTAGCAATTGATTTAACTGGAATTTATCCAGAAAAATCATGTCACGAAGTTTGACCGGGGTGTCAAATGAAGAAGCGTTCATCTTCGGGGTCTCGTCCCGGAAGATTTACCTGTGTGGCATTTTTGTCGCAGCATGGGCAAAGGAAGAGCTCAGCCCTGGCTGCCCAGGATGCGTGCGGGGATCGCGTCAGCCCCGCCCGATCAGCTTCATCGCTTCGGTCACCTGGTCCATCGCGGTCTGCAAAGCCGTCTCGCCGGTGCGGTCGGCGATGCGGTCCCATGCCGCGGCGATCCCGTCGACCGTCTGCTCTTCCTCGGGAAGGAACAACCCCTTGGTGATCGTGACCTGCAGCGCCTGGTAGTGGCCCGCGGCCGCACCGAGGATGGCATTGGTCGGCGCCGCATCGGAGACCAGGAACAGCGCCGCGGGGACGACCTTCGCCACGTCGAACACGCGGAAGGCCTCCTCGGTCAGCATGTCCTCGCTCATCCGGGTGCCGGCGAGCGGGGCGATCGAGTTCACCCGGATGTCATGCCGGGCACCCTCGATATAAAGCGCCTTTGCAAGGCCAACCAGGCCGAGCTTGGCCGCGCCATAGTTTGCCTGGCCGAAATTCCCGCCAAGCCCGGAGCCCGAGGTGGTCATAAGGATGCGGCCATAGTTCTGCTCGCGCATGGTGTTCCACACGGCGCGTGAGCAATTGGCCGATCCGGTCAGGTGGACGCGCACCACTTCCTCGAAATCGGCCATGGCCATCTTGCCGAACGACTTGTCGCGCAGGATGCCGGCATTGTTGATGAGGATGTGGATCCCGCCCCAGGCTTCGCATGCGCGGGCAGCAAGCTCTTCCATCTGGGCATAGTCGGCGACCGAGCTGGCATTGGCCATGGCCTCGCCCCCCGCGCGGCGGATCTCCTCGACCACCGCCTCGGCCGCATCCGACTGGCCCGATCCGTCGCGCCTGCCGCCAAGGTCGTTCACCACCACCCGCGCCCCGCGGCTCGCCAGTTCGAGCGCATAGGCCCGTCCCAGGCCGTTGCCTGCCCCGGTGACGATGGCAACCCTGCCGGCGAACGAGATGGTCATCAGCGGCACCCCTTCAGGCCCGTGGGCCGGACGTGATCGCGTTCCGATGGCACGGATGCCCCGGCGGTTCAATGCCGCCTAGGCCGGTGTGGCGCTGCCCGTCGCGCGGGGGTGCAGCTCCGCCAGCTCCGCCAGTGCGGGAACCAGCGCCGCGAAGTGATCGATCACCGCATCGGCTCCCAACTGCGCCACCGGTTCGTCGTTGAAGCCGAAGCTGACCGCCACGCACGGCATGCCTGCCGCCGCCGCCGCGCGGGTGTCGTAGCTGGTGTCGCCCACATAGACCGCCGGGCCATTGCCCAGCCGCCGGGTCATCTCCAGCAGCAGGTCGGGTGCCGGCTTGGCCCGGCCAGGCCCCAGCGTATCGCCACCGATGATCGTGGCGAAGCGCGATTCGAGCCCTACCGCGTGCAGGACTTCAAGTGCCAGCGCCTCGATCTTGTTGGTCACCACGGCCAGCCGGGCACCGCGCGCCGCCAGTTCGTCGAGCATCGCCTCGGCGCCCGGATAAGGACGGGTGTGCCGGGCAATGTTCGCCCTGTAGAAGCTGATGAACTCGGCCTGCAGCGCCGGCATCTCCTCCTCCGCTACCGCGCCCCCGGTCCGGGCAAGCCCCCGCTCCAGCAGCAGCCTCGCGCCGCCGCCGATCAGTCGCGGCACCTCGCCCAGCGGCACCGGCGGTCGCCCCAGCCGGTCCAGCACGTGGTTCAGCGCCAGGCCAAGGTCGGCGCCGGTATCGAGCAGGGTGCCGTCGAGATCGAAGCCCACGATGCGGAAAGGGAAGGAGGTCATCGGCGCGCCCTGCCGGAACCTGGCCGGCTTCGCAATGCGGCAAAGGCGAAACCGGCGATGGAAACCCGCGGCAATTGCTGGCAGAGGAGGCGGCATGACTGACTCCGCCAATCCAGCTGCGCCGCTTGCCGTAATCATCCTTGCCGCGGGCAAGGGTACCCGGATGAAGAGCGACCTGCACAAGGTCCTCCACCCGATCGCGGGCCGCCCCATGATCGAACACCTGCTGGCGAGCGTCGCCGGGCTTGCCCCGGAGCGGCAGGTGGTGGTCGTCGGCAGCGGGCGCGAGCAGCTTGAGCGGCAGCTTGGCGGCCGGGCCAGCCTCGCGGTGCAGGAACCGCAACTGGGCACCGGCCATGCGGTGCAGCAGGCCGAGGGTGCGCTAGCCGGGTTTTCGGGAGACGTTCTGATTCTCTATGGCGACGTGCCCTTCGTCAGTTCTGCAACGATGCGCGCAATGCTCGACCGGCTCCATGCCGCCGATACGCCCGATGTCGTCGTGCTCGGATTCGAACCGGCCGAGACCCTGCAATACGGACGCGTGCTGGCCCATGCCGATGGCCGCATCGCCAAGATGGTCGAGCACAAGGATGCAACCGAGGCAGAGCGCGCCTGCCGTCTGTGCAATTCGGGCCTCATGGCAGTCAAGGCCGCCCGCCTGTTCGACCTGCTCGCCAATGTCGGCAATGCCAATGCCCAGGGCGAATATTACCTGGTCGACATCGTGAATATCGCCAATGCCGAGGGTGGCCACTGCGCCGTGGTCATCACCGACGACGAAGGCGAGGTGGCCGGAATCAACAGCCGTGGCGAGCTGGCCGAGGCCGAAGCGCGCTGGCAGTCTGCCCGCCGCCGTCAGGCCATGGCCGATGGCGCCACGCTGATCGCGCCCGAAACCGTCTGGTTCTCCTGGGATACCCGGCTGGGGCGTGACGTGACGATCGAGCCCAACGTCTTCTTCGGCCCGGGCACGTCGGTTGCCGACGGCGTCACCATCCACGCCTTCAGCCACATCACCGGCGCAAGGCTGGCAAACGGTACGGAAGTTGGCCCCTACGCCCGCCTGCGTCCCGGGGCGGTGCTGGGCGAAGGCGCCAAGGTCGGCAACTTCGTCGAGGTCAAGAACGCCACCATGGGGGTGGGCGCCAAGGCTAGCCATCTGACCTACCTTGGTGATGCCGATATCGGCGCCGGTGCCAACATCGGCGCCGGCACGATCACCTGCAATTACGACGGTTATTTCAAGCACCGCACTGTCATCGGCGAGCGCGCCTTCATCGGCTCGAACTCCTCGCTGATCGCACCTGTCAGGATCGGCGCCGATGCGATCGTCGCGGCGGGCAGTGCCGTCAGCCGCGATGTTGCCGATGGCGAGCTGCGCCTCGTGCGGGCCGAGCAACTGGTCAAGCCCGGCTGGGCCGATCGTTTTCACGACGCGATGAAAAAGAAAAAGGCGGCGGCCAGGAAGACCTAGTCCCTGAGGGGTTTCCCCTGGCATCGAGGTGACGCAAAATTCACCTTGGCGCCATAGGCCGTCCACGTGCGTTGGCGCAAAGCCCGCGGCAGGGTGGATCACCCAGCCCTCTTGCTAAGCACATCACGATATGATATCACGATATCACATGCGCATCCTCGCCGATCTTCCCGATGACGATATCCGCTGGCTCGACGAGCGCGCGGCCGAGCGGGGGGTTAGCCGTGCCGCCCTCCTGCGCGATGCCGTCACCGCCTATCGCGTGGCCGAGCGGGATTGGCTGGAGCAGGGCTTCGGCCTGTGGACGCGGTTCGGCCAGGGCGCTGACGGCGGCGAATTCGAGCGTGGCCTTCGCGCCGAGTGGTCTGGCGAGAGCGAGCCCGCGTGACCGACACCTGCTTCGACACCGGCATCATCGTCGATACGCTCTCCGGCCATCACCAGGCCATGGCCGAACTGCGCCGGGTCAAGCGTCCGTGGATCAGCCGGATCACCTGGCTCGAAGTCATGGCCCGGGTTCCGGCATCCTGCCGGGAGGAGACCGAGCGCTTCCTCGCCAACTTCTCGATCCGGGAAATCACCCCGGACATCGCCCGAAGGGCCGCCAATCTCAAGGCTGAGAGGTCTGATCTGAGCATGCCCGCGGCCCTGGTCTTTGCGACCGCGCAGGAGCATGGGGCCATCCTGGTCACCCGCAACGCCGCGGAATTCCCGGCCAGCATTCCGGGCATTCGCATACCCTACACCTGATCCGAAAGGCAGTTTTCACGCATGTGCGGCATCATCGGCATCGTCGGCAAGGATCAGGTGGCGGATCGACTGGTCGACGGCCTGCGGCGAATGGAATACCGCGGCTATGACAGTGCGGGCGTCTGCACGGTCTTCGACGGGCAGCTCATCCGCCGCCGCGCCCCCGGCAAGCTTTCCAACCTCGTGGTCGAACTCGCCCGCAACCCGGCCCCCGGCACAACCGGCATCGCCCATACCCGCTGGGCGACACACGGCGCCCCGACCGCCGCCAATGCCCACCCCCATGCGACCGAGCATCTCGCGCTCGTCCACAACGGCATCATCGAGAACTTCCGCCCCTTGCGCGAGGCGTTGACCGCGCGCGGCCGCCGCTTCGAAAGCGATACGGATACCGAGGTCGTCGCCCACCTCGTCTCCGAGCAGGTGGAAGCCGGCAAGTCGCCGGAAGAGGCGGTCCAGGCCGTCCTGCCCCAGCTGCGCGGCGCCTTTGCTCTCGCCATCGCCTTCAAGGCCCACCCCGACATGCTGATCGGCGCGCGCCTCGGCTCGCCGTTGGTCGTTGGCTACGGGGAAGGGGAGACCTTCCTTGGCTCCGACGCCCTCGCCCTCGCGCCGCTGACCCAGCGCATTTCGTACCTGGAAGAGGGCGATTGGGTGGTGATCACCCGCGAGGGGGCGCAAGTCTATGATGTGGACAATCGTCCCGTCACCCGCCCGATCGTCTCCTCCGGCGCTTCGGCCGCCGCGATCGAGAAGGGCAATTACCGCCACTTCATGCAGAAGGAGATTTTCGAGCAGCCGACCGTGGTCGCGCAGACCCTGCGCTCCTACCTGCGCCAGCTGGAGCAGCAGGTCGCCCTGCCGCAGCTCGATTTCGATCTCTCCACGATCAATCGCATCACGATCGTCGCCTGCGGGACCAGCTACTATGCCGGTCTTGTCGCCAAGTACTGGTTCGAGCAATTCGCGCGCCTGCCCGTCGACATCGATGTGGCCAGCGAGTTCCGCTACCGCGATCCCGTGCTCGAGCCGGGCGGGCTGGCGCTGTTCATTTCGCAGTCCGGCGAAACCGCCGATACCCTCGCGGCCCTGCGCCATTGTAAGGCGGCGGGCCAGACCATTGCCGTAGTCGTGAACGTGCCGACCAGTTCGATGGCGCGTGAGGCCGATCTGCTCCTGCCGACTCACGCCGGGCCAGAGATCGGCGTTGCCTCCACCAAGGCCTTCACGTGCCAGCTCGCCGTGCTTGCAGCACTTGCCGCGCATCTCGCGGTCAAGCGCGGCAAACTGAGTCGCGCCGAGGAATGCGAGATCGTCGCCCAGCTGGTGGAAACTCCCGCCGCGCTCAACGCCGCCCTGCTCCATGACGACGAGATCGCCGCCATGGCCCATCTCATCGCCCCCGCGCGCGACGTGCTCTATCTCGGCCGCGGCCAGGATTACCCCCTGGCGCTCGAAGGTGCACTAAAGCTGAAAGAGATCAGTTATATCCACGCCGAAGGTTATGCCGCGGGTGAAATGAAGCATGGGCCGATCGCTCTGATCGACGAGGCTGTTCCGGTCGTTGTCCTGGCACCTTCCGGTCCACTGTTCGAAAAGACAGTGAGTAATATGCAGGAAGTGCATGCAAGAGGAGGAAAAATCGTCCTCATCTCGGATGCGGAAGGTCTGGCTGAAGCGGGCCAGGGGTGCCTCGCCACGATCGAGATGCCCAAGGTCCACCCGCTGATCGCGCCACTGGTCTATGCCGTT
Source organism: Novosphingobium sp. (assembly GCA_035719485.1). Classification (GTDB taxonomy): domain Bacteria; phylum Pseudomonadota; class Alphaproteobacteria; order Sphingomonadales; family Sphingomonadaceae; genus Novosphingobium. The sequence continues at coordinate 4,243 of DASTGC010000178.1, read as the reverse complement.
CCGGTGCAGCTGCTGGCCTATCACGTGGCCTGCGCCAAGGGCACCGACGTCGACCAGCCGCGCAACCTCGCGAAGTCGGTCACGGTAGAGTGATCCCCTGCAACGCCGAAATGTTTGCTAAGGCCTCGGGAAGAATACCGAACTTTACGCGCCGTCAACCAATGCTGCGTTAATCCCCCAGGCGTGAAAGCACGCTCACCGGAAATTGCCACGCTGCCCAAGGACCTGCCGGTCCTGGCGGTGCTCGGGCTGACCCAGCCGCCGGATGGCGATTGGGGACGGCTGCGCGGGCTGCAATATGCCAGCCTCGCCCGGGTGACCGTGGCCCGGATCATTGCCCATGGCATCGCCGCCATGGCCACGGTCCAGATCTTCCTCGGCCAGATCATGCTGTTCGTGCTGATCGGCTGGTTCATCGCACTCTGCGGCTCGCTCTATTACGGCGCGCGCTTCGACCGCTCGCTCGGCGATGCCGACCGGCGCCGGATGAGCCGCGAGGAAGTCAACACGCAGACCGTCAGTTCGGCCATCGTCGCCGTGGTTTGGACGATCCCGATCCTGTTCTTCGCCCGCTATGGCCCGCCCGATGCGCGGCTGCAGTTGTGGACCATCGTTGCCATGCTGATGACCGCCACTGCGGTGGTCGTCCCGGCCGTGCCGCTCGGCACGATCCTGTTCACCGCCATCGTCGGCGGAACCTCGGTCCTCCAGTTCGGCCTGGCCGGCATGTGGCAGACAGCGATCATCGCCTCGCTGTTCATGATCATCGTATCGGTGGGCACGGTCGAGAGCGCGCGGACCTTCCTCGCCAGCCGCGTAGCCGAGGCCGGCATGCTCGAGAAATCCGAAGTCGTCTCCCTCCTCCTGCGCGAATTCGAGGAAGGCGAGGCCGATTGGCTGTGGCAGATCGACACTTCGCGCCGGGTCCGCTCGGTCAGCCCGCGCTTCGCGTTCGCCCTCGGGCTCGATCCGGAAGACATCGAGGGCCAGTCGTTCATCCAGCTGATCGCGGGCGAGGCCTGGGAAACAGGGCAGTTCCCCTCCAGCCTCCACGACCTGGCCGAGCGCCTGAAGCGCCGCGAGTCCTTCTCCAACCTCCTGGTGCGCGTCACTATCAAGGGCCGCCAGCGCTGGTGGGAGCTGTCCGGCACCCCCAAGCTCGATGAAAACGGCATCTACGAAGGTTTCCGCGGCGTCGGCTCCGACGTCACCGAGCAGCGCGAGAGCGCCGACAAGATCGCCCAGCTGGCCCGCTACGATACGCTCACCGGCCTGCCCAACCGCCTCATGCTGACCGAGGCCATGGCCGAGGCCATGCGCTATGCCGAACAGTGGCGCACCCGCTGCGCCTTCCTGATGATCGATCTCGACCGGTTCAAGGCGGTCAACGATACCCTCGGCCACCTCGTCGGCGACCAGCTGCTCGCCCGCGTCTCCTCGCGCCTCAAGGAGCTGATGAGCGAGAACGAGCTGTGCGGCCGCCTCGGCGGCGACGAGTTCGCCATCGTCATCCGCGATGCCTCGGATCTTGCCCGCGTCGATCTCGTCGCCAAGGCCGTGATCGAGCGCCTGTCGATGCCCTATGAGGTCGATCACCACACGCTCTATGTCGGCGCCAGCGTCGGCTCCGCGGTGGGCCCGCGCGATGGCGCCACGGTCGAAACCTTGATGCGCAATGCCGACCTCGCGCTCTACCGCTCGAAGGACGCCGGCGGCGGCAAGCACTTCACCTATGAGCCCGCGCTCCACGCCCACGCCGAGGAGCGCCGCAAGCTCGAATTCTCCCTGCGCCGCGCCCTCGAACGCAACGAACTGCTGCTGCACTACCAGCCGGTGGTCAGCGCCGACAGCGAGAATGTCGTGTCCTTCGAGGCCCTGTTGCGCTGGAACAGCGAAGAACACGGCATGGTCAGCCCGGCCAAGTTCATCCCGCTGGCCGAGGACACCCGCCTGATCGTCCCGATCGGTGAATGGGTCCTGCGCGAAGCCTGCGCCGAGGCGATGAACTGGCCGCGCCACATCAAGGTGGCGGTCAACGTCTCGGGCGAGCAGCTGCTCGATCCGCAGTTCGCAACGACGGTGGTTTCGGCCCTCGCGGTCACCGGGCTGCCCGCGGCGAGGCTGGAAATCGAGGTGACGGAAAGCATTTTCCTGCGCGATGCCACCGCCGCCCGCAACACGCTCGAACAGATCATGACGCTCGGCTGCTCGATCGCGCTCGACGATTTCGGGACCGGCTATTCCTCGCTCGGGTACCTGCGCAAGCTCCGGTTCTCGACGATCAAGGTCGATCGCTCGTTCGTCCAGGGCGCGGCCCAGAAGAACCCGGAAAGCCTCGCCATCATCCGTGCCGTGGTTGCCATGGCCGAAAGCCTCGACGTCACCACCACGGCCGAGGGCGTCGAGACCGAGACCGAGCTGCAGATGGTCAAGGCGCTGGGCTGCAACAAGATCCAGGGCTTCTTCTTCGGCCGCCCGATGTCCGCCACCGACGCCCGCGCCCTGTTCGGCAACGAAGTCCGCCGGGCCACGGCGGAACGCGCGGCGTAAAGCCGCACCCACTCAACAGCACCCCAAAAAATGGTCGCCCCTGCGAAGGCAGGGGCCCAACCCGAGCTCACGCCGCGCGCAAGCTCGGCGATCAATCGCAAGGCTGGGATAGGCCCCTGCCTCCGCAGGGGCGACGACTCAATTCATGCGAGCGCTTAGGCCCCGACCAGCCCCTTGATCGCGCTCTCGAACAGCGCGCGGCCATCCGAGCTGCCATGCGCGGGTTCGATCGCCCGCTCCGGATGCGGCATCATGCCTAGCACATTGCCGGCCGCGTTCAGCACCCCGGCAATGTCCCGCACCGAGCCGTTCACGCTCTCGGCATAACGGAAGGCTACGCGGCCTTCGCCTTCCAGCCGGTCCAGCGTGGCCTCGTCGGCGAAGTAGTTGCCGTCGTGGTGCGCTACCGGAATGCGGATCACCTGTCCCGTCTCATAGGCGGCGGTGAACAGGCTCTGGGTGTTCTCCACCTTCAGTTTCACCTCGCGGCAGACGAAGCGGATCCCGGCATTGCGCATCAGCGCGCCGGGCAGCAGGCCGGCTTCGGTCAGGATCTGGAAACCGTTGCACACGCCCAGCACCGGCACGCCCTTGCCAGCGGCTTCGATTACCGCCTGCATGATCGGCGAACGCGCCGCCATGGCGCCCGAACGCAGGTAGTCACCGTAGGAAAACCCGCCGGGAACCGCGATGAAGTCCAGCGCCGCGGGCAGGGTGCTGTCGCCATGCCACACGCGGTGCGGGGCCGTTCCCGAAACCTGCTCGAGCGCGACGGCCATGTCGCGGTCGCAGTTGGAACCGGGGAAGGTAATGACGGCTGAGCGAAACGGCATCGGCTCACACCCTTTCGATGCGGTAGTTCTCGATGACCATGTTGGCGAGCAGCTTGCTGGCCATCTCGTCCAGCTGGGCATCGGTCACGCCCTCGTCAACCTCCAGCTCGAACAGACGGCCTGCACGAACGTCCTTCACTCCATCGAAGCCGAGGCCCTCGATCGCATGGTGGATCGCGCGGCCCTGCGGGTCGAGGACGCCGTTCTTGAGGCTGACGTGGACGCGGACCTTCATGGACGAGAGCCTTTCATGGAATCGGGCGTGGAATCAGGGTGCGGCAGCAGGGCCGGGCATGGCGCGCCTATGCCCGCGAAGGCGCTTGCGGGCAAGTGCGCGGGATCCCACCATTGGGGGTATCACGCGCAGCTCGCTCCAGCAAAAAGGCCCGCGACCGGCGCGGGCCTTCAAGGTCGTTGCAGCGGCCTTGCGGTGCCGTTGCAAATCAGCAGATGTCTTAGCGTACGCGCGGCCCGCCAAACGGCAGCGGCGGCGGGGCCCGGCGTGCGCCGCGCGGCAGCTGGGCCTGGTAGGCACGGCCGCAATGGTCGACGCAATAAGGAAAGCCGGGGTTCACCTTCTCGCCGCAGAAATGGAAATCGGGCTCGCCGGGATGGCCCATCGGCCAGCGGCAGATGCGGTCGTTGAGATCGAGCAGGCTGGTCTTGTCGGCGATTTCCGGGCTCGGCTTGGCCGGAACCAGGCGCCGCGGCGGGGCGGGCGGGATCGGGGCCTGCTGGTCACCCGGACCCTGCCGGAGGAACCCGCCGGGGCCGACGGACACTATCCGCGGCTGCGGCGCGGCCGGGGCTGCCCCGTCGGCCGGAGCGGCGGCCGCAGCCGGGGCGGGGCGCGGCGCCGG
>DASTGC010000177.1:0-5206 GCA_035719485.1 Novosphingobium sp. | reverse complement strand
TGATGGCGCTTATCGCGGCCCTGGCGGCGATGGCCGGCGCCTCGGCCGCCCAAGCGGCATCTTGCGGGGTAACCGGCAGCGGGAGCGTGGCCACGGGCGTCTATTACAACCCGTTCGACACCAACGCGCTGTCCAATGTCGACGTGGCGCTTACCCTCACCCGCGTAGTCGGCCCGAACGGCGACAAGACCCAAGAGGTCTATTTCGTGATCATCCTGCCCAATGGCAGCCCGGCCTACCAGGTGAGTGTGCAGTCACCCGGCGGGTCGACTTACACCAATATCACATATCCTGTTGGCTCGGTTCCCTCCAACCTCCCGGTGGTCTCAAACAACACTTCAGGACAGATCGCCTACCAGTTCGGTGGCGCAGCGAAGCCGGACACGGCTACTTTCAATGTGCGGGTGACCGTCCCTGCCAACACCGATCTTTCCGCAGGCCAGCCTATCTCTTTGGGGATCCGCTACGTCTGCAAGGGAACGGGTCAGTTGAAAAATGTCGACACGGCGACAGATATTGCTGGGGCAATCAAGATCGACGTCCACGTGCTGAGCGGGCTGCAGGCGTTCTATTCCGGCAGCCAGTTCGATTTCGGCGAGATCGGGACCTTGAGCACGAGCCAGGTACTGGCCTCGCCCGTGCGCACTGACGCGGCCAATCACTTTTCGGTGAAGAGCAGCGGCGCGTTCAACGTGACACTGTCATCCCAGAAGGGCTTTCAGCTGACCAACGGCGGAAGCGCCGCTGGCGACAAGGTGGACTATAAGGTCAAGTTCCTGGGTGCGGTGCTCACCAAGGCCTCGGCCGGGCCGGGCGCGACTGCCCTGAACAAGGACTGCGCCGCGGTTCACATCACCAATTTCTCGAGCCTGCCAATCCAGGCGACCCTGCTCGAAGGCGGACAGGGCAAGAACCCATCGGGTTCATACACCGATACGCTCACTGTTACGCTCACCCCCAATGCGGCGAATTTCGCCGGGGGGGATGCGTGCACGAGCTACTCGGTTCCTTAAAGCCCTACAGCCGGGCAGCAAGGCCCGGCATCAGGGTTCAGAGCGGCTCGATGCGGAAGCTGAGCGAACCTGCCGTGGCGCCCTGCGGCAGTTGCAGCGCGAGGTCATGGCTGGCGATGCCGGCGGTGTTCGAACGCGAGACAACACGCGATCCGCCGGGCGTCAGCGGAACCGGGTGGCCATCGACCAGCAGCTTCGCCCCGTTGAGAGCGGCGGAATAGTCCGCCACGACCTGGTATCCACCGGCGCTGTTGCAGAATTCGCGCAGCGAACCGAGGGAGACGGTCTGGCCGGAAACCGGCACGGCCGCCGCATCGACGCTGGCCCGGCAGATCACCGGGACATAGCCGGAGATGCCGATGGTGTACTGCGCCTGGCCCAGCGCGAGCTGGGGCGCGACCGCGCCGGCGTTGAGCGGCAGCATGGCCGAGGCCAATGCGCAAATCGAAAGTGTCAGCCTGTTCATGGGATCGGTTCCTGACTTTGCCTCGCGGGATAAATCGCACGCGAGGCATCAAGGTCAGGTCACCGCATCTGGTTAACCGGAGCAGGAGATTCCTCAACCATGTTGGCCGGCATTGGCCCCTCACCCATGGTGGTGCGGCCCTCGCCGAGCAGGGCCATGCGGCGGCGGACATCCTCGCGGGCGAACAGGTCGGCCGTGGTACAGGCGCAGCGCCTGCGCCAGTTGGGGTGCTCGCTGACGGTGCCTGGCAGGTTGGGCTGCTCCGCCTCGCCCAGCACGTCTTCAAAGGGGGCAAGCACGAGCGGCGCCGGCGTGCGGGCAATGTGCGCAAGGGCGGCATCGACGACCGGGCCCGGCTCCGCGGCTGACGGCCGCGCGGTATCCGGTGCCAAGGTGGACCAGAGCAGGCCACGATCCCATTCGCGAATTTCCTGTGCCTTGGCGAGGTCGACCTCATCAGGAAGACGGCCGAGGCGATCGGCCCAATCGAGATCGCGGCCGGTCCACCAGCCGGCTACCGTGGGCGTATCGTGGGTTCCGGTCATCGCCACGGCGTTGGGCGAATAGTCCTGCGCGCCGATGAACCCGTGGTCTGCCGCGCGCTGGAACCACAGCACCTGCATCCCGGGCATGCCGCGCTCGGCGATCGTCCCGGTGAAGCCGTAAGGCGCAGTGCCGAGGTCTTCGGCGATCACGAAGGCCCCGGCCCGGTGCGCCTCGAGCGTGACGAGGCGGATCAGGTCGGCGAAGGGATAGGCCAGGTAGGCCCCGTCCGCCGGCCCACCGCCTTCCGGGATGACCCAGAGCCGCTGGAGCGAGAAGGCATGATCGATCCGCAGCCCACCGCAGGAGGCAAAGGCGTTGCGCAGCATGGCGATGAACGGGGCATGGCCGCTGGCCCTGAGCCCCGCGGGCGAGAAGCCGGTGATCGACCAGTTCTGGCCGAGGGGGCCGAGCGGATCGGGCGGCGCGCCGATGGTCAACCCGCGGAGCATGGCCCAGGGCATGGCCCAGCAATCGCTGCCGCCCGGCGTGACGCCGACGGCAAGGTCGCCCACCAGGCCTATCCCCATGCCGCCTTCGCGCGCCGCCTGCTGCGCGGCGGCGAGGCCCGCGCGCGCCAGCCACTGGATGAACAGGTGGAACGCGATCTCGCCCGCGTGCGCCGCGGCGAACTGGACAACCTGGGGGGACTCGGGGCGGCGGTAGGGCTCGGGCCATTCGTGCCAGCCGCGCGCGCCGCTGGAGCGGAAGTGGCAATAGAGCGCATCGAACAGGGCATGGCGGCGCAGGCCTTCGTCCGCCATGGCGCCATCGGCAGCGATGCGGGCCAGCCATGTGGGAGAGAGCGTTTCGAACAGGGCCCGCAGGGCGGCGAGGCGGCGGGGGAGCGCCTGTTCCCAATCGATGAAGGCCCCGCCCGGCTCTTCCGCCAGCGGCGGGAGGCCGATAAGGGCCGGATCGCCCAGCGCGCCGTTGAGAAAGAGCCGGCTCGAGGGCGAATAGGGGCTGAAACCCCCGCCCTCTCCCGGAAACAGGGCGTGGACCGGGTTGAGGGCGACCGCATCGCAGCCCTGCCCCGCGATGACGGCCACGGCACCGGCCAGTTCGGCAAAGGTGCCGAAGGCGTTGGAGCGCACACCGCGCAGCGCCGGGATCTGGAGCGACAGGCCGAAGCGGCGCTGCCCGGAGGGGACCGGCGGCGGGCAATGCATGGGCGCGACCGCGAGGCGCAGGGTTCGGCCATCGAGGGCGAGATCATAGTAGCCGGGCGTTTCAGGGGCGATGAGGCGCGGGCCGTGGGCGGCCAGGGCGATGGTGGCTCCGTCCTCGCCCGTAGCCTCCGCCCGGCGCGCCGGCTGGGGCAGCGCGATCTCGCCGCCGGCGTCGGCGGTGAGCAGTGGCGGGAGATCGCGCGCATCGCCGGCTGGATCGCCGAGCGCGGCCAGAACCGCTTCCAGCCGTTCATCACTCACCACATGGTCGCGCCCATCGGCATCGCGCCAGTGGCGGGCGAGGCCGCGGGCCTCGGCCAGGTCGTGCAGCGGGTTGCCGGTGAGCGCCATCGCCCCGGTGTTCCACGCGGCCCGGGGTCTGGCAAGGCAACCATGGGTTCAAGCATTCGTATGGATGTCGACGAGCGCTTCGCGGACGCATACCGTTTCGCCAAGCCGCGGGACCGCGGCGGGGGCAATGGATACCGAAGGGCAGTGGAATTGCGGCTTGGACAAGGAGTGAGCCCATGACGACTGCTGCCAGCACTTCCGCGCAACTCGAAGAGCGGCTGCTCGACGTGCTGCGCCACCGCCTCGGCAAGAATGAGCGCGCGGCCAAGCAGCACGACTGGTTCAATGCCGCCGTCCTGGCCCTGCGCGACAGCATCATCGACACCTGGATCGAGGCGACCACGCGCACCTACGAAGCGCGCGGCAAGCGGGTCTATTATCTCAGCCTCGAATTCCTGATCGGCCGCCTGCTGCGCGACGCGCTTTCGAACCTCGGCCTGACCCGGGCAATGGAGGAGGCCCTGCGCGACCATGGGCTGGACCTTGCCGTGCTGGAGGATCTCGAACCCGATGCCGCGCTGGGCAATGGCGGGCTCGGGCGGCTGGCGGCCTGCTTCATGGAGAGCCTCGCCAGCCTGGACATCCCGGCCTACGGCTATGGCATCCGCTACAAGAACGGCATGTTCCGCCAGCGCATTGACGACGGCTGGCAGGTCGAACTGCCCGAGACCTGGCTGGCGCACGGCAATCCGTGGGAATTCGAGCGGCGGGAAAGCGCCTATCGTATCGGCTTCGGCGGCGAGGTGGTGGCCAGCGGCGACAAGGCCGAGTGGATCCCGGGCGAGCAGGTGGAGGCGATCGCAGTCGACACCCCGGTGGTGGGCTGGCGGGGCAAGCGGGTGAACACCCTGCGCCTGTGGACCGCCGCCTCGCTCGACCCGATCCGGCTGGATGCGTTCAACGCGGGCGACCATGTTGGCGCGCTGGTCGACGAGGTGCGGGCCGACAGCCTGGTCCGCGTGCTCTATCCCGCCGACAGCAATGCGGCCGGGCAGGAGTTGCGGCTGCGCCAGGAGTATTTCTTCACCGCCGCCTCGGTCCAGGACATCGTGCGCCGCCACGTGCAGTACGAGGGCGACGTGCGGACCCTTCCCGACAAGGCGGCGATCCAGCTCAACGATACGCACCCGGCGGTGGCCGTGGCCGAGCTGATGCGGTTGCTGGTCGACGTCCATGGGCTGGAGTTCAACGAGGCCTGGGACGTTACCCGGCGGACCGTGGCCTACACGAACCACACCCTGCTGCCCGAGGCGCTGGAATCGTGGCCGCTGCCGCTGTTCGAACGGCTGCTGCCGCGGCACATGCAGATCGTCTATGCCATCAACAGCCGCGTCCTGCGCGAGGCGCGCAAGGGTGGCGCGACGGATGAGCAACTGGCCGCGATCAGCCTGATCGACGAGGGCGGCGAACGGCGGGTGCGGATGGCGAACCTGGCGTTCACCGGGGCGCACTCGGTGAACGGCGTTGCGGCGCTCCACACCGAGCTGATGAAGTCTACGGTCTTTGCCGACCTGCACCGGCTCTATCCGGAGAAGATCAACAACAAGACCAATGGCGTCACCCCGCGCCGCTGGCTGCAGCAGTGCAACCCCGGTCTGGTCGGCGTGCTGAAGGACGCGATCGGGCCGGCTTTCCTCGACGATGCAGAAAAGCTGGTGGAG
>DASTGC010000176.1:0-14285 GCA_035719485.1 Novosphingobium sp. | reverse complement strand
CCGGCGCTCAACCCCTACCCCTGGCTCGTATTCGGTCAGCGGCCCGAGTTGGGCGTCCGGACGCAGCGCAGTGCGGATTCAGATCCGTCGGCATTCAGCCGGCGCAGGAACGAGCGGCCGGAGCGGGAGAAGACGACACCCCGCAGTGGGCCGGAGGTGAACTCCACCCTCTCGCCCGTCAGTAGGTAGACGCCGTGGCCGACCGGCACTTCGTAGCTTGAGCCGTGGATGACTGTGAAATCGGCGGCAGGCTGGGCGATGCCGGCCGCCCCTTCCGCATCGCCCGGCAATTCGCAGCGGTAGTCCCCAAGCGGAAGGGTTCCCAGTGCCCCACCTGGCGCGCCGGCGGCGGCACCGGCCAGCGGCAATGCGGAAGAGGCAGCGAGGACGAGGCGGAGCAGGGCAGGGCGATGCATCGGACCTGCCTAGCATCTCGCCGCCTGTGGCGCCACAACCTGACGGACCCGCCAGAGGACAACACCCGGCGGGGGTGCTTGCCCAGCGCGCCGCCCCGCGCTAAGGGCCCGCCGTCAAGGCATGCCGGGCAACCGGCGGTCAGCTCTTTCCCAACCTGAAGGCATCCGTCATGGCGAAGATCAGCGGCGTGGACATCCGTCCCGGCAACATTCTCGAATACGAGAAGGGCATCTGGAAGGTGGCCAAGACCCAGCATACCCAGCCGGGCAAGGGCGGCGCCTTCATGCAGGTCGAGATGAAGAACCTCATCGACGGCCGCAAGACCAACGTCCGCTTCCGCAGCGCCGACACGGTTGAGCGCGTTCGCCTCGACACCAAGGACTTCCAGTTCCTCTATGCCGAGGGCGAGGACCTTGTGTTCATGGATACCGAGACCTACGACCAGATCACCCTGCCCAAGGATCTCCTCGGCGGTGCCGACGCCTTCCTGCAGGACGGGATGACCGTGCTGCTGGAAATGTACGACGAGCGCCCGATTTCGGTGCAGCTGCCCGAGCAGGTGGAAGCCACGATCGTGGAAGCCGATGCCGTGGTTAAGGGGCAGACGGCCAGCTCCTCCTACAAGCCGGCGATCCTCGACAACGGCGTTCGCGTAATGGTCCCGCCGCATATCGAGAGCGGAACCCGGATCGTGGTCGACGTTTATGAACGGACCTACGTCGGCAAAGCCAACTGATTGGTCGTGTCCGGGCTTCGCATCATGGAAGGGGGACTGGACGACTCCCGGGTGATTGCGTTGGCCGAGCATCACGCGGCTACGGCACGGTCGGCCACGCCATCGGGCAACGGTCATTCCTTTTCAGCCAGCCGGTTGCGCGCTGCCGATATTCGCTTCTTCTCCGCCTGGGACGACGATGAAGTTGTCGGGATCGGGGCGTTCAAGGCTCTTTGTCCGGACCATGGGGAAGTCAAATCGATGCACACGGCCGACGCGGCGCGCAGGCGGGGCATCGGCCTGGCTATCCTGGAGCGGATCGAGGTGGCGGCGCGATGCGACGGCCTGCGCCGGCTCTCGCTTGAAACCCATCCCGGTGCGCATTTCCTTGCGGCGGTCGCACTCTATCGTCGTTGCGGGTTCGTGGAATGTGGGCCCTTTGGGGACCATTTCGCGGACCCATCCAGCATCTTCATGACCAAGGAACTCAACTAGTGGCCGTCATATCTGGTCTCATCCGCGTGATGGAGAAGGCTGCGCGCAAGGCCGGGCAGCGGCTCCGCCGTGACTTCGGCGAGATCGAGCACCTCCAGGTCAGCCGCAAGGGCCCGGCCGATTTCGTCTCCAAGGCCGATCAGGCGGCCGAGCGGACCTTGTGGGACGAGCTGCGCGCGGCGCGGCCCGACTGGGGCTTCGAGCTCGAGGAAGGCGGCTCGATCGTCGGGGCCGAAGGCAAGCCGCGGTTCATCATCGATCCGCTCGATGGGACCAGCAATTTCCTTCACGGCATCCCACACTTTGCCATCTCGATCGCCGTGCAGGAGCCGCGGCTCGATGGAAAGGGCTGGGGCGAGGTAACCGCTGCCCTCGTTTACCAGCCGATCACCGACGAGAGCTTCTGGGCCGAGAAGAGCCGCGGGGCCTGGCTGCAGGACAAGCGCTTGCGCGTTTCGGGCCGGCGGCACCTCGATGAATCGCTGATCGCTACCGGCATGCCCTTTGCCGGGCATGGCGACTTCCAGGAGTGGACCCGGATTTTTGCCGCGATCGGCCCGCAGGTCGCTGGCATACGCCGTTTCGGCTCGGCCGCGCTGGATCTCGCCTGGCTGGCGGCGGGCCGCTACGACGGATTCTGGGAAAGCGGGCTCCAGCCGTGGGACAGCGCCGCCGGGTGCCTGCTGGTGCGTGAAGCGGGCGGGTTCGTAACCAATTTCAAAGGCATTTCCGAACCGATCTGCGCGGCGCAGGTGCTGGCCGGCAATGATGCCCTGCACTCGCGCCTGCACAAGATCGTGGCCGCCGCGCTCAAGTGAGATTGTTTCCCGGCGGGAGGGACGCTAAGGCTCGCCCGTCGATCCGGTTCTGCGGAATTGGGCCCCTGTGGTGGAATGGTAGACGCGACCGACTCAAAATCGGTTGGAGAAATCCGTGCCAGTTCGAGTCTGGCCAGGGGCACCATCGCCTAGTGATGCGCGCGGCGAGTTGCGGCGCAGATTTGCGCAGTCATCTATGTGATCGGCAGGTCGGGCGGGATGCGCGGTCGGCCTCGACCTCGCTTGATTGACGCCTTATCGTGAATGGCGCACAAACCTCATCGCTGGCCTAGGAGCCAGGAGCGAGAGGGGATGCGATCATGAGCAGCAACAAGGGTGTCGTTTATCTCGGACCGGGCAAGGTCGAGGTGCAGTCCATTCCCGATCCGTCCTTTACGGCCCCTGACGGTCGCCGGATCGATCACGCTGTCATCCTCAAGGTGCTATCTACGAATATCTGCGGTTCGGATCAGCACATGGTGCGCGGCCGAACCACCGCGCCGGCCGGCCTTGTGCTCGGCCATGAGATTACCGGCGAAATTATCGAAAAGGGTTCCGACGTCGAGATGCTCGAAGTGGGCGATATCGTTTCGGTGCCGTTCAACGTTGCTTGCGGCCGCTGCCGGACCTGCAAGTCCCAGGACACCGGTGTGTGCTTGACCGTCAACCCGGCTCGGGCCGGAGGTGCCTACGGCTATGTCGACATGGGTGGATGGATCGGTGGCCAGGCGCGCTACGTCATGGTTCCTTATGCCGATTTCAACCTGCTGAAGCTGCCTGACCGCGACCGGGCGATGGCCAAGATCCGCGACCTCACGATGCTGTCCGACATCCTGCCGACCGGATTCCACGGCGCAATCCGGGCCGGCGTGGGCGTGGGCTCGGTGGTCTATGTCGCAGGAGCCGGGCCGGTCGGGCTGGCCGCCGCCGCTTCCGCCCGCATTCTCGGCGCAGCCGTGGTGATGATCGGCGATTTCAACAAGGAGCGTCTGGCCCATGCGGCGAAGGTCGGCTTCGAAGCGGTCGACTTGTCGCGGAGCGATCGGCTCGGCGATCTCATTGCCGAGATCACCGGCAACAATGAGGTGGATTCTGCGATCGACGCGGTCGGCTTCGAGGCGCGTGGCCATTCCGGCGGCGAGCAGCCTGCCGTGGTGCTGAACCAGATGATGGAGATAACCCGCGCAGCCGGTTCGATCGGTATTCCAGGCCTCTACGTCACCGAGGATCCGGGAGCAGTGGACTCGGCGGCCAAGCATGGCAATCTTTCGCTCCGCTTTGGGCTCGGTTGGGCCAAGGCGCAGTCCTTCCACACCGGTCAGACGCCGGTGCTCAAGTATAATCGCCAGCTGATGATGGCCATCTTGCATGATCGCCTGCCGATTGCCGATATCGTCAACGCGAAGGTTATCTCGTTGGAGGATGCGCCCTCGGGCTATGAAACCTTCGACAAGGGCGCAGCCGAAAAGTTCGTGATCGATCCGCATGGCGAGATTGCGAAGGCTGCCTGATCAGCTCGAGCCGAAGGATCGCGAATCCCATACGTCGGAGGTCTGCCCGCGGCCAGGGCAGCCTCCGGTACGTCGGGTAATCGGAACCGCGCGGCGCTGCGGAACATTGTCTCCCTGAACATATCACAGAGGGAGCCAAGCCATGGCCGACGAAGTCTACACCCGCGAATCCGCGCCGCGAGAAACCACCGTCATTCGAGAGACCCGAGGCAGCGGCGCCGGCTGGGCGATCGCGGTAATCCTCATTCTTGCCCTGATCGCCGGCATCTGGTTCTTCAGCCAGAGCAACCACAGCCAGATTGCGCGCGACAACGCGGTGACGTCCGCTGCGCATGATGTCGGCAGCGCCGCCCGCGACGTCGGGAATGCCGCACAGGACGCGGCGAACAACACGACCAGGTAGGCAGCACTGCTGGAACCGGAGCAGGCCGTTCGTCCTCGGCCATTGGGCGTCGCCGAGGATGAACGGTGTTCCGAAAAACCTGTAAATTTCTCCGACGAACATCGGCCTGAAACTGTGGATTTCCGCGGTACGACGCGGCCCCGGCCGATCCGTTTCGCCTGTCAGATTTACCGACAATTTACCCCTGTGCCCTAGTCCCCGTGTGATCAGTCCTGCCTTGCGGGACGCTGGTGCGGCTGCGGCATGGTTCGGTTGTTCAAACACTACATTCCGCACGCGGTCCTCCTGCTGGGCCTGTTCGACCTCGTCCTGTTGGCCAGCGCTGCCGAAATCGGTTGGCGGCTGCGGGCCGGACAGCTCGGCATCGATCCCGACGCTATCAACCGCCAGTGGGAGCTGACCGGCTTCGCCGCGATCATGCTGACCGCGATGATCGCCGTGGGCGTTTACAACGCAGAGTCGCTGCGATCGCTGCGCTATGCGGGGGCGCGCCTGCTCGTCGCGATCTCGCTGGGTACGATCGGGATATCCTTCGTTGACTGGGCTTTCCGGGGCGGGCTGTTCTGGCGTTCTACCCTGGCCTATGCGATGGCGGCCGCGGTTCTGTTCCTGGTCGCCAATCGGCTCATCATCGGCGGCATTCTCGGGGCGCATGCCTTCCGGCGGCGGGTGCTGGTGCTCGGGGCGGGCCATCGCGCCGACCGGCTGCGCCAGCTGGGCGAGCGGCCCGAAGTGGGCTTCGTGATCGTCGGCTATATCGGCATGAGCGATGCCAAGCCGGTGATCGACGAGGCGATCAACCGCAGCGCTATCCACAATCTAAAGCGGTTCGTCGAGAACCTCGGCGTCAGCGAGGTGGTACTTGCGCTGGAGGAGCGGCGCAATTCGCTGCCTCTGCCTGACCTCTTGCGCATCAAGACGGCGGGCGTCCACGTCAACGACTTCTCCAGCTTCATCGAGCGGGAGACCGGCCGGGTCGATCTCGATACGGTGAACCCGAGCTGGTTGATCTTCTCAGATGGCTTCTCCTCGGGGCGGGCCGTTTCCAGCGTGGCCAAGCGCTTGTTCGACATCGGCGCCTCGTGTTTGCTGTTGCTCTTCACCTTGCCCGTGATCGCGCTTTTCGCGGTGCTGGTGAAGCTCGACAGCCGCGGGCCTGCCTTCTTCCGCCAGCGCCGGGTGGGGCTTTATGGCCAGCCGTTCCATGTGATCAAGCTGCGCTCGATGTGCGACGATGCCGAACCCGCGGGCGCGCAGTGGGCTACCAAGAACGACCCGCGCGTGACCAGGATCGGCCGGTTCATCCGCAAGGTGCGGATCGACGAGCTGCCCCAGGCCTGGACGGTGCTGAAAGGCGAGATGAGCTTTGTCGGCCCACGGCCGGAACGGCCCGAGTTCGTTGCCGACCTCGAGGACAAGCTGCCCTATTACGCCGAGCGGCACATGGTGAAGCCGGGCATCACCGGCTGGGCCCAGATCAACTATCCCTATGGCGCATCGATCGAGGACTCCCGCCACAAGCTGGAATATGACCTCTACTATGCCAAGAACTACACCCCTTTCCTTGACCTGCTGATCATCCTGCAGACCCTGCGGGTGGTCTTGTGGCGCGAGGGGGCGCGCTGACATGAGCGAGGGATGGACCCTCTTCGCCGGCGGCGTGCACCTGTTCGCCGCCTGCGCGGCTGCGACGCTGGCGGCGTGGCTGGTGGGTCGGCGCAACCAGATCGGCCCGGCGGGGCTGGCGATCATCGGCGCGCTGGTCGTCAGCGCGGCCTGGGCCCTTACCGTGGCGGCGACCGGCGTCGACGGACCTTCGGCCCATGTTGCGGAATCGCTGCGCAACCTGTGCTGGCTCTATGTGATCTACCGGCTGTTCAGCGGCGACGGACGCCACCAGCTGGTGCGGCCGGTCCGCCCGGTGATCATTTCGCTGGCGGCCATCGAACTGTTCCAGATGCTGCAGATGATGATCGCGCCCCAATTCGCCTTGGGGGGCGCGGGACGCGATACCCTGTTCCACATGACCGTGACCTTCCGCCTGATGCTGACCATCGGCGGGCTGGTCCTGCTGCACAATCTCTACGGTGGTGCCTCGCAACAGGCCCGCGCCGTGCTGCGCTGGCCGACCGCGGCGATCGCGCTGCTGTGGCTGTTCGACCTCAACCTCTATACCGTGGCCTACCTGACCAAGGGCTGGCCGGACGAACTGGCTGCGCTGCGCGGGATAGTGCTGGCCATTGCCGTGGCGACGCTGACGCCGGGGATGACGCTGCGCCGCGCCGAACTGCGCTTCAGCCCCTCGCGCGCGGTGGCTTTCGAACTCGCCTCGCTGCTGGGGATCGGGCTTTACCTGGTGGGCATGATCCTGCTGGGACAGTGGCTGTCTTACGTGGGCGGAGAATTCGCCCGCCTGTTCCAGTTCGGCTTCCTGATCGCTGGAACTGCGGCGGCGCTGCTGATCCTGCCTTCGCGGCGGCTGCGCGGGTGGCTGAAGGTGACCCTCGTGAAGCACCTGTTCCAGCACCGCTATGACTATCGCGCCGAATGGCTGCGCTTCAATCGCACGATCGGCGGCGGCGGCAGCTCGGTGCCGCTGGCGCAGCGGGCGATCCAGTCACTCTGTGACATCACTGACGCGCCCGCCGGTCTCCTGCTGACGCCTGATGAGCACGGCGAGCTAGTGCTGGCGGCGCGCTGGCAATGGCCCACGGCCGAGGTGCCTTCGCCGGCGCTCGGGAGCAGCGCGGTAAGCTTCTTCGAGAGCAAGGGCCACATCGTCGACCTCGAGCAGGTCCGCCGTGGGATCGACCGGCAGGGCGAGCAGGATATCCTTCCCGAGTGGCTGGTGGCGGAGAGCCGCGCCTGGGCCGTGGTACCCCTGCTGCACTACGAACGGCTGCACGGCGCCGTGGTGCTGGCGCGGCCGCCGGTGCTCCGCACACTGGACTGGGAAGACTTCGACGTCCTGCGCGTGGTCGGCCAGCAGCTGGCCAGCTATCTTGCCGAGCACTCCGGCCAGGATGCCCTGGCCGAAGCGGCGCGGTTCGACGAGTTCAACCGCCGTATCGCCTTCGTGATGCACGACATCAAGAACCTTGCCAGCCAGTTCACCCTGCTCGCCCGCAATGCCGAGCACCATGCCGAAAAACCGGCGTTCCGTGCCGACATGATCGTCACCCTGCGCAATTCGGCCGAGAAGCTGAACGCCCTGATCGCGCGCCTGTCGCGCTACGGTAAGGGTGGCAAGGAAGAGGTGGCGACCTTCGATGCCGGCGAGCTGCTCAGGGCAGTTCCCGGCCAGTTCACCGGGCGCCACCCGGTTGCTCTTGGCGAAGTGCATTCCTGCCAGGTGACCGCCAACCGCGAAGCACTCGAGCAATCACTTGTCCATCTCGTCCAGAATGCCATCGACGCCAGCGCCGCGAATGCGCCGGTGACACTCAGTATCGTCCGCGACGGCCTGACCGCGCGGATCGAGGTGCTCGACATGGGCACCGGGATGAGCGCGGAATTCATCCGCAATCGCCTGTTCAAGCCGTTTGTGTCGTCCAAGCAGGGCGGCTTCGGGATCGGTGCCTTCGAGGCGCGCGAGCTGGTCCGCGCCATGGGCGGGCGGCTCGACGTGGAAAGCCGCGAGGGCCTTGGTTCCCGCTTCATCATTAGGCTGCCGCTGGCGGGAACCGGCGGCGCCCAATTCGCACAGGATAGCAGGAAGGTCGCCTGACATGCCGGAAACGAAACCCAAGCTGCTGATCGTCGAGGACGATGCCGGGCTGCAGGCGCAGCTCAAGTGGTCCTACCCCGATTTCGAGGTGTTCGTCGCCAGTGACCGGGCCGAGGCGCTGGTCCTGCTGCGCAGCGAGGAACCTCCGGTGGTGACGCTTGACCTGGGCCTGCCACCGGATCCCGACGGGACCAGCGAAGGCTTTGCCCTGCTCGACGAGATCATGGCGCTGAAGCCCGATACCAAGGTTATCGTGGCGAGTGGGCACGGTGCGCGCGAGAGTGCGCTGACTGCCATCTCTCGCGGCGCCTATGATTTCTACCAGAAGCCGGTTGATATCGATGCGCTGGGCCTGATCGTGCGCCGTGCGCTCCAGCTGCACCGGATCGAACGGGAAAACCGCCAGCTGGCGGTGCGCGCCGGAGACGATAACCGGGTGCTCGGACGCCTGCTGACCGCCGCGCCCGAGATGGTCAAGGTAGCACGGACGATCGAACGGGTGGCGAATACCAACGTATCGGTCATGCTGCTGGGGGCGAGCGGGACCGGCAAGGAGCTGCTCGCGCGCGGACTGCACGAGGCGAGCGACCGTGCCGATGGCGCCTTCATTGCGATAAATTGCGCGGCGATCCCGGAAAACCTGCTCGAGAGCGAGTTGTTTGGCCACGAGAAGGGCGCCTTCACCGGTGCGGTCAAGACCACCGAGGGCAAGATCGAGCAGGCCAATGGCGGCACGCTGTTCCTCGACGAAGTGGGCGACATCCCGCTGCAACTCCAGGTCAAATTGCTGCGCTTCCTGCAGGAGCGGGTGATCGAGCGGATCGGCGCGCGCCGGTCGATCGACGTGGATACGCGGGTCGTCTGCGCGACCCACCAGAATCTCGAGCAGATGATCGCCGAGGGCCGCTTCCGCGAAGACCTGTTCTACCGCCTCGCCGAGATCGTCGTGCGAATCCCCAGCCTGTCCGAGCGCCCGGGCGACGCAGTCCTGCTGGCCAAGTCGTTCCTCGCGCGGTTCGCGCGCGAGATGAACCCGCAGGTCAAGGGGTTTGCAGCCGACGCCCTTGCCGCCATTGATTCCTGGGCCTGGCCGGGCAACGTGCGCGAGCTGGAGAACCGGGTGAAGCGCGCGGTGATCATGGCCGATGGCAAGCTGGTCAGCGCGTCCGACCTCGACCTGGGGCCCAAGGCGGAGGAATCCACAATCGGCCTGAACCTCAAGTCTGCCCGGGAGCAGGCGGACCGCAAGGCAATCCGTCATGCGCTGGCGCGCAGCGAAGGCAACATCTCGAGCACGGCCAAGCTGCTCGGGATCAGCCGGCCGACACTTTACGACCTGCTCAAGCAGTATGACCTGCACGCCTGACCGGGGAAGGCTGCGGCTTGCCCTGGCCATCTTGGCCTTGCTCGCCGCGACCCCGGGCACCGCGGGGGAAAAGGCTGCCGATGCGCTGATGCGCGATGCCCGCGTTGCCCTTGGCGACGGCGATGCGATTGCGGCGGAAGCCGCATTGCGCAAGGCGCTGGCGGCCGGTGCACCGCGCGAAGCGGTGGCGGCACGCATGGGCGAGGCGCTGCTCGGCCAGGGTGACCTGATCCATGCGCGCGAATGGCTGGCGCCCGGCAAGTTCACGCCACAGGAAGCGGCGCACGGCTGGCGCATGCTGGGGCGGCTGGAGATGGCGCAGGGCAACCTCGCCGCCAGCGACGCGGCCCTCGCCACGGCCATGCATCTGGTTCCGCGCGATAGTCGGCTGTGGGTCGATCTTGCCCGGTTGCGCTATGTTTCAGGACAGGAACTGGCAGCCCAGCGCGCTGCCGATGAGGCGGTGCGCATTGATCCCGCGAACGCGCGGGCACTGGAACTGCGCGGCCTGCTGGTACGCGACCAGTATGGCCTGACGGCGGGTCTGCCGTGGCTCGAAGCGGGGCTCAAGCGCCGGCCTGACGACTTGTCGCTGCTCGGCGAATACGCCGCGACATTGGGCGAGATGGGCCGAACCCGCGAAATGCTGGTGGTGACGCGCCAGATGATCGCCAATGACCCGCGCGATCCGCGGGCCTGGTTTCTCCAGGCGGTGCTTGCGGCCCGGGCCGGCGAATTTGCCGTGGCCCGGCAGATGCTCGCCAGGGCGGGGCCGGGGGCTCTGTCCACGCCCGCGGGGCTGATGCTTTCCGGTCTGCTCGAGCTGGAGGCGGGGAACACAAACCTCGCGGTCGAGCGCCTTGATCTACTGGTGCGTCAGCAGCCACGCAACGAAGTGGCCCGCCGGCTGCTTGCCCGTGCCATGAGCGATGCCGGCAACCCCCACCTCGTGATCGACCGGTTCGGGGACGAGGCGCGGCGGCCCGGTACTTCCCCCTACCTGCTGACTCTGGTGGGCCGTGCCTATGAGGATCTGGGCCAGCGTGATCTCGCCGCGCCGCTGCTTGACCGCGCGGCTGCCAATGCGGTCCCGTCAGCGCAGGTTATCTTCGAAGAGACGCCGGTTGGGGTCCTTGCCCTGCGCTATGCCGATGCGGCAAATGCGGTGCCATATGTCCGCGTCCTGCTTGGCACGGGCGATGTGGCCGGCGCTGCCCGGGTGGCCGAACGAATTGCATCAACTGCACCGGATTCTTCAGCGGCTCAGGCGCTTGCCGGGGATGTGCGCCTGTGGCGCGGTGATCTGGCCGGGGCGGTGGAAGGCTATCGGCGGGCGGCGGCGGTGCGGCTGTCGGATGACATCATGGTGCGCCTGGTCGAAGCCTACCTGCGTTCGGGCCAGGGCGGGGCGGCGCGGCAGCTGGTTGGCGGTGTGTTGGGCACGACGCCGCGCAACCGCACGGCCTTGCGCCTTGCCGCGGGATTTGCTGCGGAAGACGGCAACTGGGCTGTTGCCGCCGAGGCGCTGGGCTGGCTGGCCGCAACCGGCGACGGACGCGATGCGCGGCTCATGGCGGATCTCGCGGTGGCCCGGGCGCGCACGGGGCGAAAGAATGCTGCGGCAGCGGCGCAGCAGGCGGTGCGGTTGCAGCGGGCAGCGCCGACTGCCTCTCGGGTGCGCGCGGAACTGGCCGAAATTGCTGCGCGGCAAATGCCGGGGCCAATTAGAAAGGGCGCCAGCTGAAACCGGCGCCCTTTCCGGATCCTCTCCTCGGACTCCGGATGGGATTGTAACTGGTGGCAATTGCAACAACAAGCCGCATGCCCGGTTGGCGTAAAAAGTATCTGCACCTGTCGCAGTAATGCAACAATTCAAACCAGCGGATCGGACCAGGCATGGTCGGGGTGGCGCCGACGGTAGCGCACCGACCAGGCCAACGAGGCGGCAATCAGGATCGCTCCGACGAGGCCTGTGATCGTCTCGGGGATCGAATAGCGCGCCGATAGCAGCATGATGCCGCCAAGGGCGATGATCGCCCAGAACGCACCGTGTTCAAGATAGCGGTACTGTGCGAGCGTGCCGCGTTCGACCAGCATGATCGTCATCGAGCGGACGAACATGGCCCCGATCGACAGGCCCAGAGCAATGATCACCATGTTGTTGGACAGTGCGAAGGCGCCGATCACCCCGTCGAAGCTGAACGAGGCATCGAGCACGTTGAGATAGAGAAACCCGGCAAGGCCCGAGCGAATTGCCACGCCCGCAGCCTGCTGCGCCTCCTCGCGCATTTTCAGGATCGTGCCGATGGCCTCGACGGCGATGAAGGCGACGATGCCGAGCATGCCCGCTATCAGGAAAGTCAGCGCAGCTCCCGGCGAAAGCAGCAGCGAGACGCCATAGAGGGCGAGCAGGAGGATCCCGATCTCGGCTGCCTTGACGTTGGAGAAGACGCTGAGGCGGCCTTCGATCCAGTGGATCCAGTGCACTTCCTTGTCGCTGTCGAAGAAGAAGGTCAGCCCGACCATGCCAAGGAAGGCACCGCCGAAGCCGGCAATGCCAACATGGGCGCTGCTAACGATGGCCTCGTAGCGGATTGGATCGTGCAGCGAGAGCCGCACCGCCTCGACCGGGCCAAGACCGGCGGCGATGGCGACGATGGCGAGAGGGAACACGATCCGCATGCCGAACACGGCGATGACCATGCCCCAGGTCAGGAAGCGCCGCCGCCACGCCCGGTCCATGTCTTCCAGCACAGTGGCGTTCACCACCGCGTTGTCGAACGAGAGCGACACCTCGAGGACCGACAGGACGAGGATGATCCACAGGACCTGGGCCGTGCCCGCAAGAGTACCCGTCTGAGCCCAGGCATACCAGGCGCCGAGCAGCAGGCAGGCGATCGTGAAGAAGATCGAACCACGAAAGAACGACAGCAAGCGGATTACCCCTGTGTGCGCGCGGCGCAGCCCCCGGTCATGCCCGGCGGTCAGCGCGGCTGATAGGTCTGGTCCGGGCCCGGGAAAGTCCGGGCGCGCACTTCCGCGGCATAGCGTTCGACCGCTCCGGAGATCGTCTCGGCGATGGTCTCGTAGCGCTTTACGAAGCGCGGCACGCGTTCGAACATGCCGAGCATGTCTTCGGTGACAAGGACCTGGCCGTCGCACCGCGACGAGCCGCCGATGCCGATGCAGATGGCGCCAATCGCTTCGGTGACGGCGATGGCGATGGGTTCGACCACGCCTTCGACAACGATCGCGAAGGCTCCAGCGGCATCGAGCGCCCGCGCGTCGCTGACGATCTTGGCGGCTTCGGCCTCGCTGCGGCCACGAGCATTGTAGCCACCCAGCACGTTGACCGCCTGGGGGGTGAGCCCGACATGGCCGATCACCGGGATGCCGCGGGCGACCAGGAAGGCCACGGTCTCGGCCATGGCCTCGCCGCCTTCGAGCTTGACCCCGGCGGCGCCGGTCTCCTTGAGGATGCGCGAGGCGCTGGCGAATGCCTGCTCGGGCGAGGCTTCGTAGGAGCCGAACGGCATGTCGACGATCACCACGGCATGGTAGGAGCCGCGCACCACCGCGGCGCCATGGGCGATCATCAGCTCGAGCGTGACCGGAACGCTGGAAGGCAGGCCGTAAATCACCTGGCCAAGCGAATCCCCGACCAGCAGGATGTCGCAGTGCGGATCGAGCAGCTGGGCCTGGCGCGCGGTGTAGGCGGTGAGCATGACCACCGGTTCCGCGGTCTGCCCGTCCTGCTTGCGCCGGCGGATGGCGGGCACGGTCAGCCGCTTCATCGGTGCGGGGGTGGGATTGGCCCGGCTGGTGCTCGTATCGAGCTGAAAGGTCGTGGACATGGTGCCGCTTCTAGACGCTGGGAGGCGGGGGGGGAAGTCCGCTGGCGGCATCCGGTCTCCTGAACCTCGCGGCTACAGTTGGGGACTAATCAGCAACCCCTCTTGCGCCCGGCAAAGTGCCCGCTAGCCTCCGCCGATCGAGTTTGGAGAGGGTGGTTATGTTCGGACGCGTGAAACCGCTGGATGCAATCCTGGCCACGGCCGAAAAGAAGTCCCTCCACCGTTCGCTCGGGGCTTTCCAGCTGACGATGCTGGGGGTGGGCGCGGTTATCGGCACCGGCATCTTCGTGCTGACGGCTGAAGCCGCCCAGAAGGCCGGCCCCGGCATGCTGCTGAGCTTCATCATCGCCGGCGTGGTCTGCGCCGTGGCGGCGCTGTGCTATTCGGAGATGGCGGCGATGGTGCCGGTCTCCGGCTCGGCCTACACCTATTCCTACGCGGTGATGGGTGAGCTCATGGCCTGGCTCGTCGGCTGGGCACTGGTCCTCGAATATGCGGTGGCGGCGGGCGCCGTGGCAGTGGGCTGGTCTGGCTATTTCGTCGGGCTGCTGAAGGGGTATGCAGGGATCGAGCTGCCGCATGCGCTGACCAATGCCGATGCGCTCATCGCGCAGATCAAGCTCGCGTTCGGTGCGGCCAACAGCGACGCGATCCAGATGGCGATCGCCACCGGCGGCTTCATCAACCTGCCGGCCTTCCTCATCTCGCTGCTGGTCACCTGGCTGCTGGTGCTGGGCACGCGCGAATCCGCAGCGTTCAATGCCGTCCTGGTGACGGTGAAGATCACCGCGCTGACCCTGTTCTGCGTGCTCGCCCTGCCAGTGATGAACACCGAGCATTTCCACCCTTTTGCCCCGCTCGGCTTCGGCGGCATCTCGGCGGCAGCGGCCTCGATCTTCTTCGCCTATGTCGGCTTTGACGCTGTCTCTACCGCGGCGGAGGAAACCAAGGACCCGCAGCGCAACATGCCGATCGGCCT
>DASTGC010000175.1:0-14467 GCA_035719485.1 Novosphingobium sp. | reverse complement strand
GGCCACCTTGGGTGGCATTGACCTGCTGCTTCAGCGCGCTCGCCTGCGCTGGACGGGCCTGCAGCAGGAGGCGTGAAATGATCGCGCGGCGCAATGTTCTGCTCGGCGGTGTCTACTTGTTGGCTGCCGGCTTGGCCTTGGCTCGACAGCCAAATCGTCGTCGCCCGCGCCTAGCCCGGGGCGCACTAGAAGGCATGGTGCCGAATGAAGTCGGGTCATGGCGCTACGCGGGAACTGACGGCGTAGTTCTGCCCACTTATGACGAACTCCGAGACCGGCTCTACGACAATATTGTAAGCCGCAACTACGCCTCGGTCAGTGCGCCGCCGGTCATGTTGATGCTGGCTTACAACAGTGAACAGGACGGCGTGCTCCAGATACACCGACCTGAGACTTGCTATACAGCTGGCGGCTACGCACTGTCATCGGTGCAAACCATTCCGCTCCAGATTGCGCCTGGCCGATCGATTGGTGCCAACCAGTTCGTCGCGACTACACCTGATCGGATCGAGTATGTGCTTTACTGGACGCGGGAAGGCAATCGCATTCCCAGTTCCTGGCTCGGCCAGAAGCGCGACCTGCTGCTGGCCAATCTTGATCGCGAAGTGCCGGATGGCATGTTGGTCCGCGTTTCCACTCTAGACGGCGGCGAGAATGCGCACGAGGTGCTCGCTCGGTTCGTTCAGTCGCTCATAACCAGCGCATCCCCGCGCCTGCGAAATCTTCTCGTGGGACCATTCGGCACATGACCCAACCTGTCAACGAAAGGCACAAGGCATTGGCAAGACATCTCTGGATCCCGCTCACCGTCGCCTCGCTCGTCCTCAGCGGCTGCGAGAAGAAGGCGGAAGGGCAGGTTGTCGCGATCGTCAACGGTGATGAGATCACCCAGGGCGAAGTCGCCGAGGAACTCAAGGGTGCCCAGCTGCCCCAGGGCGCTGATCTGACTGCGGTTCGCCAGGCTGCGGTGCAGACGCTGGTCCAGCGCCGCCTCCTCGCGGCGGCGGCGCGCGACGACGGGATCGAGAAGGACCCTGCCTTCCTGATCCAGCGCAAGCAGCTGGAGGATCGCCTGCTGGTCCAGTTCCTTGCCCAGCGGTCAGCCAAGACCATGGCCCGTCCTGACGTGGGCGAAGTCAACGCCTACATGGCAGCCAATCCGGGCGCCTTTGCCGACCGGGTGATCTGGAAGGTTGCCCGATTGGAGTTCGCGGCGCCCAAGGACCCGTCGGTGGTCAAGGCCATGGCCGAAGATCACAGCATCGATGCGATCGTCGCGCGCCTGCGGGCCGCCGGCATCAGCTTCAGCCAGGGGACGGCCCAGCTCGATTCGGCCAGCATGCCGGCGGACGCCTATGCCAAGATTGCCGGCCTTGCTCCGGGAGAGCCGTTCCTGCAGTCGAAGAACGGGGTGGTGACCGTCGCCGCCGTGCTGGCCAAGGATCCCGCGCCGATGACCGGCGACCAGGCCCGCGCCGTGGCGACCGATCGCCTCCTCGCCCAGCGGGTCAATACGCGGCTGGAAGATCGCCTCAAGACGCTGAAGGCTTCGGCCAAGATCCAGTACCAGCCCGGGTTCGGCCCGACCAAGTGAACGTTCAGGTGAGCGCCCAGGTGAGCGCCCAGGCCCCGACCCTCCCCCGGGCCGGGGCGGGGCGGTCACCGGAATTGCTGCGGCTGCTGTTCGCCTTGCCGGGGTTCCACCGCTACGATCGCGGGGCCGAAGTGGCCCTGCTTTCGGTCGCGGCAGAACTTGCCCGGGAGGGAGATAGCGTCACGGTTGCCGGCTCGGGGCCCCCGCGCGACGACCAGCCCTATGCCTACCGGCAATTCTCCACGGTAGATCGCCGCCGGTTCGAGCGCCTGCCGCCCGTTCCGGTTTTGCGTTCGCCCGAAGCCTGGGAGGACATGATTTTCGCCGCCAGGCTCGCAGCCTGGCTGCGCCCGGGCAACTTCGATGCGCTTGTCACCTGTTCGTTTCCCTTCACACATTGGGCCTTGCGGCGTCCGGGGCGGGGAGGGCACCCGCTGCAGGTATTCGTCACCCAGAACGGCGATTGGCCGGCCCGCCGCCAGTCATCGGAGTTTCGGTCGTTCCGCTGTGATGGCCTGATCTGCACCAACCCAGACTATTATGAGCAGCATAAGACCGACTGGCCGAGCGTGCTGATCCCCAATGGCGTCAACCTCGCCCGGTTCGGTACTACCCGCCATGTGCCGTCCGCCTTTGGCCTGCGCGATGATCGGCCGACCGTCCTGATGGTCAGCGCCCTGATCGAGAGCAAGCGGGTCGCTGCCGGGATCGCCGGTGTGGCCGAGCTGCCCGATGCCCAGCTGATCGTTGCTGGGGATGGCCCCTTGCGCAACGAGATTGACCGGCTTGGCACGGCGCTATTGGGAACGCGCTATCGCCGCGTAACCTTGCCGGCCACCGAAATGCCCCGGCTCTACGGCTCGGCGGACGTCTTCCTCCACCTCTCGACCAACGAATCGTTCGGCAATGTCTTCGTGGAAGCACGGGCCAGTGGCCTGCCGGTCGTGGCGCATGACCTGGCGCGGACCCGCTGGATTGTGGGCAACGATCAGTTTCTCTGCGACACCTCCGATCCTCGCGCACTCGCCGCCGCCCTGGGCGCTGCCCTGGCTCGCGGTCCCGGCGCCCCCGCCGCTGACATCGCCCGCTTCGCCTGGCCGACCATCGCGGCCCAATACCGCACATTCATTGCCGGTCTGAGAGCCGCCAGGGCATGATCCCCCTGGTCGACGCGGCAAGCTGGGTCATCGCCGCCGGGGCTGGCATACCCTGCCTGGTCCTTTCCACCGAGATCATGCTCGGCCTTTCGGAGGCGCAAGATCAGGCAGCCGGGTTGCCCGAGGCACGTTCCGTGGTCATCGTGCCGGCCCATGATGAGGCGGCCGTTATCGAAGCTTCGCTTTGCGCGCTGAAGGCCGCAGTTCCGACGAATACGCGCATCCTGGTGGTTGCCGATAATTGCACTGACGAAACCGCTGCGATCGCGCGTGGCACCGGTGTGGATGTGGTCGAGCGGCATGATCGCGAACGGCGAGGGAAGGGCTATGCGCTGGCCTTTGCCCGCGATCACCTTGCCGGCACGCAGGGCACGCAGCCAGACGTGGTTGTCGTGCTCGACGCGGATTGCAGGCTTGCCCCCGGGTCGATCGAGCGGCTTGCTGGCGCGTGTGTGGCGACCGGTCGCCCTGCCCAGGCCCGCAACCTGCTCGTTCCGCCGGGCGATGCGAACCCGATGGTGCAGATTTCCTGCTTTGCCTTCGCGCTCAAGAACCTCGTTCGCGCCCGCGGCCTTCAGCGCATGGCCGGGGCGATTACCCTGATGGGTACCGGCATGGCCTTTCCGTGGCCGCTCTTTTCCGGCCTGCCGCTGGCGAGCGGCCACCTTGCGGAAGACATGGAACTCGGCGTTGCGCTCATCCGCCAGGGGAAGGGGGCCCTGCTGGTGCCTTCCGCCTCGGTGACCTCGCCGCCCGCTGCTCCTGCGGATACGCTGGAGCAGCGCAAGCGGTGGGAGCACGGTTTTCTCTCCGTCGCCACGAGGCAGGCCGTGCCGCTGCTTGTTGAGGGGCTGGTAAGGCGCAGGCGAGCGCTCGTTGCGCTTGGCCTCGATCTGATGGTCCCTCCCTTGGCGCTGATGGGCGTGCTGGTGCTCTTTGCGGGCATTGCCGTTGCGATTGCTTGCTTGGCCGGTGCATCGGTATTGCCGTTGGTATGCTTGGGTGCGATCGCGGCGCTAACCACTGCGCTCGTCCTGATCGCCTGGTTCATCCATGGCCGCGCGTTTCTGCGCCCGGGCGCACTGCTGCGAGTGCCATTTTACGTGCTGTGGAAGCTGCCGCTCTATCTCGGGCTTGTGAAAGGGCGTGAGACACGTTGGGTCCGGACGCGGCGACGCGTGGAACGAGGCTGAAGGGCCCGTTCAGCCCGAGAATGCCGGCGCGTTTTCGCCCGTGCGCATCCGGTACTGCCACCAGATGCCCAGGATTTTCGGCCCCTTGACCATGTAGCGACGCCACAGCCGCCGGGGTTCCGATGCGAGACGAAACAGCCATTCCAGGTGCATCACCTGGAGTGCGCGCGGCGCCCGGCGCAATTGGCCCGTATAGAAAGCCAGCGAGGCGCCGACGCACAGCCCGAGCCCGCGGGCCTTGCCCGAGGCGGCGATGGCGCGGGCGACAACCTCGCTCTGAGGCGCGCCGATAGCGAGGAAGACGAAGTCCGCATCGGCCAGTTCGACGAATCGGCAGATCTCATCCTGCGCCGCCTCGTCATTCAGGACGCCCATCGGGGGCACGTGCTGGAGAAAGGTCACGTTGGGCCTCTGCCCGCGCAGGGTGACCAATAATTCTGCATCTCCGCCGACGATTGCGACCCGGTGTCCGGGCCGGATCACCTTTTTGAGGAGTTCAGAAGTGAGATCGCTCCCGGGAACGGTGTTCAGGCGGATGCCGGAAAGGCGCGCCAGCAGGGCGAGGATGCGGCTGTCGCATAGCCGTATCGTGGCGCCTTCTGCAGCCTGTCGGAATGACCTCGCGATCATCTGTTCGGAGTGCATCGTCACGATATGGTCGACATTCGGTGTCGTAATATACTGAAAGTCATTACTACGGCTCAAAACATCGCATGTTCGCACTGCACCGTTAATATCTACGTTATCGAATGATATTCCGAGGAATGAAATCTTTCCATTCGACGATCTATATTCGTTGTCGTTGGTGTAATTAAATGCGTCAACCGGTGCCGAAATCTGGCTGGCTGGCTCGGTTGCAGGGCGGGACAACGGCATCGGGGGGAGCTCCTCGACGCTAACAACTTGTTAACCATCAGACCGTTCCCGTGGAGTTTAAACTGTCCCGGATTGGGGCGGTGCGGAATCAGACTGCGCACAGCCCATCGGCAGGGTGAAGGATTTATGCGCCGGGCCGTCCCCTCAGGGGATCGCCTTAACTTGGCTTTAACCACCCGACCTGTAGGAAAGAGGTGGGCAAACTCAGTAGTTTAACTGGGTTTGAGGACGGGAGTGTGCTGTGTTCCACCGAGCCATACCGGCGGCCATCGCGGCTATGTTGAGCATGCTCCCGCCGGGCGCCGCCAAGGCCCAGGTGATGGAAATTGGCGCGGACGGTGCGCGCTGGGTCAATGGCCCGGCAAGTGCCTCCAGGGCCGTCCCGACAGCGTCGATCGAGGTCCCCGTAAGCGTACCGAGCACCGCCGCGACCAGCGTTCCCACTCAATGGCGCGAGCACGTTTTTAGCACCGCCTACAAGTATAGCCTAAGTCCAGAATTGCTCGAAGCAGTAGTGTGGCAGGAAAGCCGCTGGCGTCCCGATGCGGTCTCCCCGGCCGGCGCCCGCGGCCTGACCCAGCTGATGCCGGCCACGGCCCGCCAGCTCGGGGTGGATCCCCAGGATCCCTATGCCGCGATCGAAGGCGGCGCCCGCTACCTGCGCATGCAGCTCGATCTGTTCAACGGCGACGTCGAACGCGCGCTCGCTGCCTACAACGCCGGCCCCGGACGCGTGCAGCGCGCCGGGGGCATTCCCGCCATCCGCGAAACCCAGATCTACGTGGCCTCGATCATGGCCCGTCTGTCTCGCAAACTCGGGGTCTGACCCATGTCCAAATCGCTCAAGTATGCTGCCGTGGCGCTTTCGCTGGCCACGCCCGGGGCGGCGTTTGCCCAGCCCGGCGGTCCGCAGGGCTCCGGCCCGATCCTTGCCGCGCTGCTCTGGCTGCAGGGCACGCTGCTGGGCAACGTGGCCACTGCGGTTGCGGTCATGGCAGTTGCTGCGGTGGGTTTCATGATGCTCACCGGCCGAATGAACTGGCGCTTCGGTGCCACGGTCATCATCGGCTGCTTCGTCCTGTTTGGAGCCGGGGCGATCGTCTCGGGTATCCAGACGGTCGCGGTCGCGAGCTGAGCTGCCGTGGCGATCGCGCAGTTCCCCGTCCATCGGGCCTTGACCCGCCCGCAGATGTTCGCGGGCGTGACCTACAACTTCTTCGTCATCAACATGGCGCTCACCACCGAGGTGTTTCTCGTGACTCACCGGTTCATGGCCCTTGCCGTAGCCTTGCTCATCCATGCGGTCGGCTATCTGGCCTGCCTGCGTGAGCCGCGCATCTTCGACCTCTGGCTGACCAAGGTCAGCAAGTGCCCCCGCGTCCGCAATAGGCAGCTCTGGGGCTGCAACAGCTACGCGCCATGAGCCGCAACCGCTCCACCAGCGCCCGTCCCTGGGCCGGCCGCGAAGCCCTGGCGGGCGATCGCCTTCCCTATCACTCGCTGCTCGACGAGAACGTGGTGCTCCTGCGCGACGGCTCGGTTATGATCTCCCTGCTCGTGCCGGGCCTCAGCTTCGAGACGGCCAGCGACGATGAGCTCAACAGCCATACTGCCCTGCGCGAGCTGCTGATGCGCAGCGCGCTCGATTCCCGCTTCGTGCTCTATCACCACGTGATCCGCCGCCGGGTCGAAGTGGAGCTGGAATCCGCCTTTGCCGATCCCCTCGCCGCCCACATCGACCAGCGCTGGCGCCAGCGGATCCGGGGCGGGGCGATGTTCGTCAACGACCAGTTCGTGACCCTCGTGCGCCGTCCCGCACGGGGCAAGGCCGGGTGGAGCGAGCGGCTTGCCCGCGGCCTACGCCGCACCGGTACCCGCGCCCCTATGGCCAATCCCGAAGACCTGCGGGCCCTGCGCGCCGCCGCTTCGGCCATGATCGTCGCGCTCGGCGAATACGGCGCCCGCCTGCTCGGCGACTATCGCGGCTCGACCGGTACCTGCAACGAGGTGCTGGAGCTGCTGTCCGCGCTTTACAACGGCGAACTGCGCCCGGTCCGCCGTCCGTCCGAAGAGGCCGACATCGGCCACGTCCTGCCTTATCGTCGCCTGGCCTTCGGGCTCGATGCGCTTGAGAGCCAGGGACTCGGCGGGTCCACCTTCGGCACCATGATCTCCCTCAAGGACTATCCGGATTCGACCACACCGGGCCTCGTCGATCCGCTGCTGCGCCTGCCCTGCGAAATGGTGCTGACCGAAAGCTACGCACCTTCTGATCGCCAGATTGCGCGCGAACGGATCGATCTTGCCCTGCGCCGCCTGCGCTCTGCCGATGAAAACGCCATGGCCGAACGGCGGGAAATGCAATCGGCCCGCGATGCGCTTGGCGTCGGCGCCGTCGGCTTCGGCGATCACCATCTGTCCGTGCTGGTCCGCACCGACCGGCTCGACCTGCTCGACGAGGCGGGCGCGGCGTGCGCTGCGGCCCTGGCCGAGGCGGGGGCCATCGCGGTACGCGAGGACGTCAATCTCGAACCTGCCTTCTGGGGCCAGTTCCCCGGCAACGAAGCCTATGTCGTGCGTCGCGCGATGATCTCCAGCGCCAACATGGCCTGCACCGGCTCGCTCCACGGCTTTGCCATGGGACAGGCCAGCGGCAATCACTGGGGCGATGCCGTCGCCCTGCTGCAGACGACCAGCGCCACGCCGTTCTTTTTCAACTTCCACCACGGCGATCTCGGCAACTTCACCGTCATCGGACCCTCGGGCTCGGGCAAGACGGTGGTGATGAATTTCCTCGCTGCCCAGGCCCAGCGGTTCGCGCCGCGCACCATCTTGTTCGACAAGGATCGCGGGGCGGAGGTCTTCGTGCGCGGCATTGGTGGGACCTACAGCCGCATTGCCAGCGGCCAGCCCACCGGGTTCAACCCGCTGGCGCTGCCGGATAACCCGACGAACCGGGCTTTCCTGTGCGAATGGTTCGGCGTCCTGCTGGCCGCAAACGGCCCGGAGGAGGCGGCTCTGGTCGCCCAGGCAGTCGATGCGGCCTATGCCAATCACCCGCGCCTGCGCCGCCTGACCCACTTCCGCGAACTGCTCGCCGGTAAGGGCCGCCCGACCCCGGGTGATCTCGCCGACCGTCTGGCCCCTTGGATCGAGGGCGGCGAGCATGGCTGGCTGTTCGACGGCCCGGTCCTCGCCGGGGGGGAAGGGCCGGCCGACCGGCTGGACTCCTCCGCGCTCACCCTCGGCTTCGACATGACGGCGCTGCTCGAAAGCCCGCGCCTGCGCACGCCTGTGATGATGTACCTGTTCCACCGGATCGAGGAACGGCTGGATGGCACGCCGACGCTGATCCTGATCGACGAGGGCTGGAAGGCGCTTGACGACGAGGTCTTCGCCGCGCGCATCCGCGATTGGCTGAAGACCCTGCGCAAGCGCAATGCCCTGGTCGGCTTTGCCACCCAGTCCGCACGCGACGCGCTTGACAGCCGGATCTCGACCGCCCTCGTCGAACAGACCGCAACGATGATCTTCATGCCCAACTCCCGCGCGCGGGCAGAGGACTATTGCGAAGGCTTCGGACTCACCGAAAGGGAACTGCAGGTGATCCGCACCCTGCCGGCGCACAGCCGCTGCTTCCTCGTGCGTCAGCCCGATGCCTCCGTCGTGGTCCGGCTCGACCTCTCCGGCATGCCCGACGTGCTGACCGTGCTCTCCGGCCGCGAATCGATCGTCCGCCGGCTCGATACCTTGCGCCAGGATCTTGGCGATGAGCCTTCGGCCTGGTTCCCTGCGCTCACCGGCACGCCGTGGCCGGGCGCGGCCGATCTGGAACCCGGCTGGCTCCTGGAGGCCGCCGAGTGAGCGCCTGCGACGCCCTGACGCAAACGGCTGCCGACAGCACGCTCGGCGCCATCCGCGCGGTTGACTGCCTTGCCAACGAAACGGCGGCAGTCGGTTTCGCGCGCTTGTTCGGTGCGCAGGGCTCGCTGCTGTCAGGCCTCACCATCCTGCTTACCCTGTTTATTGCCCTGTTCGCCATCGCGTTGCTGACCGGGCGTACGCGCATCGGCGTTGCCGTGCTGACTCCGCAGGTCTTCCTGCTCGGAGCAGTGCTCACCTTCGCCACCTCATGGATCGCCTACCAGTCGGTCATCTGGAACCTTGCGGTTGCCGCACCCGACGAACTGGCTTCTACCCTTCTCGGCACAAGCGGATCGGCGGTGGAAGTCTTCGCCGGCAAGCTCGACCAGATCCTCGCCGTGATCGCGGCGGCAGCCGATGCAGTGGCCACGCCCGCCGCTGGCGCCGCCCAGGCGGCGCAGGGAAGCTTCTCGCCCGCCAACCTGATGTGGCTGGCCGCCCTCCTGCTGATGCTGGGCACGGTCGGCGTCATCGTGGTTTCGCGGATCGCCCTTGGCGTGCTGCTGGCCGTCGGACCGGTGTTCATTGTGCTCGCGCTGTTTTCCGGAACGCGGGGCCTGTTCGCCGGCTGGCTGCGCGCCGTCGTGCTGACCGGGGTAACCCCGCTGTTCGCGGTGCTGGGCGGGACTATGAGCTTCGAGCTGCTGGTTCCGGTTCTGCAGAAGTTGCAGGGTGAGCTCGGCATCGACGGGCGCGCGGCGATCTCGCTGTTCCTCGTCGCCTCCGTCCACTGCGCGCTGATGGTGCTGACGCTGAAGGTTGGTGCCACCCTTGTCAGCGGATGGCACCTCGGCGGCAGCCGGCATGACCGCTCCCCCGATCCGGTCCCGCCCGCCGCGGCCTGGGCAGGTGCTGCTGCTGTTCCTCTGCTTCCTTCACCGGCCGCGCTGCGCACGATTCATCCGACGGCCTTCGCTGCCGAGCCGGCCCTAGCTGGCGGGCCCCCTCCCGCGCTGCTCACTGGTCCGCAGGGCCGCGTGATAGAATCTCACACTATCAGCCACGCCGCCGCGTCCGCGCCTGCTCCGGGCCGGGCCCGCGGCGTCGGCAGCCGCTTTCGTTCCATGCCCAAGGCCCAGGAGCTGTTGAAATGACTCCCCGCCCGCTGATTGCCGCCGCGCTGGTGGCGATGGCCCTGTCCGCACCGGCCCTGGCTGCCGACGAGCGCCTTGCCGCCCATTTCTACCGCGCGGATGAAGTGGTCCGCGTGGAGGGCCGCCCTGGCATCCAGGCCACGATCATGTTCGCCGATGACGAGCACGTCGAGAACATCGCGGTGGGTGATTCCTCCACCTGGCAGATCACGCCCAATAAGCGGGCCAACCTGCTGTTCCTCAAGCCGCTCAGCCGCCGCGCCCATACCAATATGACCGTGGTCACCGACCAGCGCACCTATTTCTTCGATCTCGCCGTAGCCGAGGGTCGCCCGCCGCTCTACTCGTTGCGCTTCACCTATCCTGAAAAGCCTAAGCCCCAGCGCGTCGTCCAGCAGCCGGCCCGGATGGGCGTTCCCAATTTCGCCTGGAAGGTGGGCGGCAAGGGCAAGCTGGCGCCTGACCGGGTGTTCGACGACGGCGAATCCACCTGGCTCTCCTGGGCCGAGGGACGCCCACTGCCGGCCATCCTCGTGCGCGACCAGAACGGCAATGAGGGTCCGGTGAACTATGCCGTGCGCGAGAACTACATCGTGCTCGACAGGGTGCCGAGCAGCATCATCCTGCGCTCTGGCAAGGACAGCACCATCCTCGTGCGCGGCAAGCCAACACCTGCAGCTACCGCTGCTGCGCCCGCCGCTCCCGCTGATGCCGCCACTCCGACGGCGCTCGGCGCCGCTCCGCTCGCCGCCAATTCACCCTCCAGGTAAAGTCGAGGTCAGCCATGCGTCTCGCGCGCAACAATGAAGTGGTCACCGGCAAGGACTTCGATCCGCGCCAGCAGGAAAGCGCTGAAGTCATCGAGCTGGCGACCCGTCGGGTCCTCCCGCAGGTCATGGAGCGCCGCCCGCGCTCCGACACCGCCACCCTGCTCGTCGGCGTGGCCCTGACCTGTGCCCTGGGAGCGGTGACTTTCTGGTCGATGAATTCGGCCCGATCGCCGCAGCTGCAACCGCAGCAGCCGGGCGTGATCCGCAATGATCTACCGGCCGCCGGCCCCGCGCCTTACATCGGCGTTGCGCCCGCCCACATGACGCCCCTGGCGCCGTCCATGCCGATGCCCATGCCGGGGCAGCAAACCGCCATCATGCCCGCTCCGGTGGCCCACATCGGCCAGCAGCCGGGTACGAATCCTGCGGGCGCGCCAACCCTGATCTACGATGCCGCCGCCAATGGTGGGCCGGCAACGGGCCTCGTCGCACCCACCGCCGGGGGTGTGGCAGCGGGTGGGGATGATTTTGCCAGCAAGATCGGCGCCGGCGGCAGCGGGGCCGCCAAGGCCGCCGTGTCCATTGTCCCGGCAACCACAATCGCCCAGGGCACGCTGATCCCGGCGGTGCTGGAAACGGCCATCAACACGGACCTGCCGGGCTATGCCCGCGCTGTCGTCAGCGCCGACGTGCGCAGCTTTGATGGATCGCGGGTCCTCCTGCCACGCTCCACTCGCCTGATCGGGCAATACAAGAGCGGCATCCAGGCCGGCCAGAAGCGCGCCTACGTGATCTGGACAAGGGTGATCCGTCCCGATGGCGTGAGCGTCGACATCGGCTCGCCCGGCATCGATTTCTCCGGCCAGACCGGCCTTGCCGGCAAGGTCAACACCCACTTCTTCGAACGCTTCGGATCGGCGATGCTGCTATCTGTCGTTGGCGGCCTGTCGTCGCTCGGCAGTTCGGCAGCGATCATCGCCGGTGGCGGCCAGTCGGCTGCTGCGGCTGCCGTGGGGCAGACCGGCCAGATCGGCCCGACGGTCAGGGTCCCCCAGGGCGAACCGATCCGCGTCTTCACGGCGCGGGATCTCGATTTCTCCAAGGTGGACAACAATTGACACCCGCTCTCGCAAGCACCGCAGCTGCCGAAATCGTGCGCCTGCCGGCTGCGGCGGCAACCAACGTCTATCTCGAGACCTACCTCGAGCCCTTCCGCCGCTGGCTGGCGAGGGAGACCGTCACCGAGATCCTCGTCAACCGTCCCGGCGAGGTCTGGATCGAAGACAGCGAGCACGGCCGCATGCTGTGCATGGAGGAGCCGGAGGTCGACGATCTCCTGCTCCAGCGCATCGCCGCGCAGGTCGCCCGCGTCTCGGGGCAGGGGATCAATCGCGAGCATCCGCTGCTCGCTGCCACCCTGCCGGACGGCGCGCGCATCCAGCTGTGTGGTCCTTCGGCCACGCGCGGCCACTGGGCCATGGCGATCCGTCGCCACCGCATGCTCGACATGCCGCTCGATGCCTATCGCTGCGACCTTGGCTTTGCCGATCCTCGCCGTAGCCTTGGCGAACCCGCTGAGGACCCGATCGGTTTCCTGCGCGATGCCGTCCGCCGCCGCCAGACCATCCTGGTCGCCGGCGGCACGTCGACCGGCAAGACCACCTTCCTCAATTCGCTGCTGCGCGAGATCCCGCGCGAAGATCGGGTCATCCTGATCGAGGATACGCCGGAGCTGCAGTTCGTCGGGCCCAACAGCGTCGGCCTCGTCGCCGTGCGCGGCGAACTAGGCGCGGCGCGGGTGACCACCGACGACCTCCTCCAGGCGGCGCTGCGCCTCAGGCCGGACCGCATCGTCCAGGGCGAACTGCGCGGAACCGAGGCGCTCAGCTTCCTGCGCGCGATCAATACCGGCCACCCGGGTTCGTTCTCCACAATTCACGCAAGCTCGCCCCGCGGCGCGCTGGAGCAGATCGCGCTCATGGCGATGCAGGCGGGGATCGGCCTGACCCGCACCGAGACGATCGAATATACCGCCGCCGTGGTCGATATCGTCGTCCAGCTCGCCAGGCTCGGCGGGCAGCGGCGGATCGTCGCAATCGAGCGGACTGCCAATCTCTTGCACTAACTAGAAAAAACAGCCCCTGCGGGAGCCAAATCAACGCTCGGTCATTTTGACCGCGATTACCGCGAACGGGATCGGGTATGCAGCGGAAGGCCAGGATCGTTCAAGTCACCGCGCGCACCAATTGCATGCGGGTGCAGGGGCAGGTGCGATGACCGGCGCTCAGGCCGCGTCCGGCCCCTCGATCGGCCTTGTCGTCATCGGCCGCAACGAGGGCGAACGGCTGCGACGCTGCCTCGCCTCGATCGACTGTGCGGCGTACCCGGTGGTCTACGTCGATAGCGGCTCCACTGACGGCAGCGTGGCCATGGCTCAAGCCATGGGCGCTCGGGTTGTCGAGCTCGATACCGCCATTGCCTTCACCGCCGCCCGGGCGCGCAATGCCGGCTGGCACCGCCTCGTCGAACTCGCGCCGGAGATTGACGCGGTGCAAGTCGTCGATGGCGATTGCGAGCTCGAGGCCGGCTGGCTGACGGCCGCCGGGCAATTCCTCATCGAGAACCCGGTTGCCGCCGTTGTCTGCGGCCGCCGGCGCGAGCGGTTCCCGGAGGCAAGCCGCTACAACGCCATGTGCGACGCCGAATGGAATACCCCGGTCGGCCAGGCGCGCGAGTGCGGCGGCGATGCGCTGATGCGCCTCTCCGCGCTGGTCGCAGCAGGCGGCTTCGACCCGACGATCGTCGCCGGCGAAGAACCCGAGCTCTGCACCCGCCTGCGCGCCGGTGGCTGGCAGATCTGGCGCATCGATGCGCCGATGACCATCCACGATGCCGCCATGGTCCGGTTCGGCCAATGGTGGGTGCGCGCCACCCGCAGCGGCTATGGCTATGCCCAGACCTTCGCCGCCACCCGGGGCAGAGCCCATCCGCTCTATCGGCGCGAGTTGCGCCGCGCTGCCTTTTGGGGCGGGGTGGTCCCCGCCGCAGCTGCCATCTCAGCGGCGGCTGGCAGCCTGCTCCTTGCCGGAGCGATCGCCTGCGGATGGGCCGCCCAGGGCCTGCGGCTGATGCGCCGCCATGGCTTTCATCGCGGCGGCCTGCTGATGCTGGCCAAGCCCGCCGAATTGCTCGGGGCGCTCACCTGGGCGAGGCAGCAGGTCTCCGCCTCGGCCCGGCCCCGCCGGTTCGCCTACAAATGATCCGCGTCGGCTACCTGGCGAGCCAGTACCCCGCCAGCTCCCACACCTTCATCGCCCGCGAAATCGCCGGCCTCAGGTCACTCGGCGCCGACATCTGCACCTTCTCTATCCGCCCGGGAGAGGAGGGGGCCGTACTGCCCGACGGCGAGGGGCCGCCCTGCCGCGCGGTGCTGGGTATGAATCGCGCCGCGTTTGCCGCTATCGCACTGCGCCAGCTGGTGCGCCGGCCAGCCCGCTCGCTCGCCACCCTGCGGCTTGCCCTGGGCCACCGGGTCCCAGGTCTGCGCTCGGCACTCTGGTCGCTATTTCACTTCGCCGAAGCGCTCGTCCTCGCCCGGATGCTCGAAGTGGCGGGTGTCACCCGGCTGCACAGCCACTTTGCCAACAGCGGGGCGACGGTGGGCCTGCTGGCCGCCCGCCATCTGGGGCTGCCGTGGAGCCTGACGCTTCATGGCATCTCGGAAACCGATTACCCCGCGGGACACCTTCTCGCCGACAAGATCGCCGCGGCCGACTTCGTCGCCTGCGCCAGCTGGTTCATCGCGGCCCAGGGCGCGCGGCTGGTCGCCCCCGAGCATTGGCCGAAGCTGGTTCTGGTC
>DASTGC010000174.1:0-7481 GCA_035719485.1 Novosphingobium sp. | reverse complement strand
CTGCAGTTTCACGCCGAAATGGGCGAGGACGAACGCTTCAACGCATGGATTGAACAAGGGCCGGAGGCCGTCGCGGCCGCGGGCGGCGACGAGGCCGCCTTCCGCGCCGCGCACGATGAGCTCGGCCCCGCGGCGGTAGCGGCCGGGCGGGCCATGATCGCGGAATGGCTCACCAGCCTGGATCACGGCTAACCTGCGACCGGCCCACAGATAATGGTGTGGCTGGTGCGCCCGACAGGATTCGAACCTGTGGCCCCCAGATTAGGAATCTGGTGCTCTATCCTGCTGAGCTACGGGCGCGCCGAGAATGCGCATAGGAGATGCCGCAGCCTCGTGCAATCGGGCGGCGGGTGAGATTCTTGCGCCTAGTTCGCCTGCTCCGGTGGAACCACCGGAAACAGCACCGGGGCGACGGCTATGCCTTCCTCGATCAGCTCGATCGCCTCGTCCGGCGTTGCCTGGCCGTGGATCGGGGCTTGCTCCTCTTCGCCATAATGCATGGCGCGGGCTTTCTCTGAGAAGGCATCGCCCACCCAGCGGGAGGACTTGAGCGCCTCGGCCTGGGCTGCGGCATAGGCCCGCAGCGCCAATGCCAGCTCCGGCGGCACCTTGGGCCCGCCCGCGGCCATCGGCGTCTTCTCTCCCGGCGTCGTCTGATCGGGCCGCCGGACGACAGGCTCGGGCAACTGGTTGCCCTTGCGCGCAACTGCCGGGGCCATCACCGCCTTGGCGACGTCGGCCGCGCCGCACATCGGACAACTCAGCAGGCCTCGTTCGCGCTGCTGGTCAAAATCCTGGGAAGAGCCGAACCATCCTTCGAACCGGTGGCCGCCCTCCCGACATTCAAGATCGTATACAATCATCCTGCAAACCTGTGTAACATGGCCCTATGTGGGAATGGACCGCCGGTTGGCAAGGCTGGGCAACTGGGCCCGAACCTCGGCCGTGCGCGCGGGGTCAAGCTCGGCAAAGCCCAGGCCGGGAACGCCCGTCCAGGCGCCGTCCTCCCCTGCCCCGCCCATGTCGAGCAGGACCTCGCCCCAGGGATCGACAACAAGGCTGTGGCCATAGGTCTCGCGCCCGTCCTCGTGCCGGCCGACCTGGGCGGCGGCAATGACGTAGGCGCTCGCCTCGACCGCCCGGGCGCGCTGGAGCAGGTGCCAGTGGGCCTTGCCGGTCGGAACGGTGAAGGCGGCGGGTATGGCGATCGCATCGCACTGCCGCTGCCCCAGCGCCTCGAACAATGCAGGAAAGCGCACATCGTAGCAGATCGTCAGGCCCAGCCGGCCGACCGGCGTGCCCTCGACCACGCCAAGCGCCTCGCCGGGCTCATAGGCGTTGGATTCCCGCCACGATTCCCCCGTCGACAGGTCAACGTCGAACATGTGGATCTTGTCATAACGGGCGCGGATCGACCCGACCGCGTCGATCACGAACGAACGGTTGGCATAGCGGCTGTCCGGCCCGTCCTCCCCACGCACCGCCAGCGACCCGATGGCAACCCAGATCCCCGCCTTCGCCGCCGCCTCGCGAACCGCGGCCAGCACCGGATCCTGCGCCTCGGCATGGATGTGCCCCGCCGCGCGCTGCCGGTCACGATCGAGCAGGCCCGACATCTCGGGGGTGAACACCATCGCCGCGCCCTCGCGCGCAGCCTCG
Source organism: Novosphingobium sp. (assembly GCA_035719485.1). GTDB lineage: Bacteria > Pseudomonadota > Alphaproteobacteria > Sphingomonadales > Sphingomonadaceae > Novosphingobium. Next base: position 5,822 of record DASTGC010000174.1, on the reverse strand, counting down.
GCCACTGCCGCGGCCATGGCCGTGCCGTTGCGGGCGGGATCGATACCGCTGGTCATCTGCAGCACGCCGATACGGGTCATCGGCCGGTCATCCGACGGTCAGGGCTCACCGGCCCAGCAGCGGATCGAGCTTGCCCGCCCGGTCCAGCGCATGGATCTCGTCGCTGCCGCCATAGGCCACATCGTCAATGAACACCTGCGGCACGGTCCGCGCGCCGGGATTGCGCTCGGCCATCTCCACCCGCTTCTTCGTGTCCATGGTTACGTCATATTCGGTGTAGCTCACACCCTTGCCGTCCAGCAGCGCCTTGGCGCGGGTGCAGTAGGGGCAACCCCATTGGGTGTATATTTCGACCTTGGCCATGATTCTCCTTCGCCCGGCAGCGGCATGGAACCGCCCAGATAGGGACGGCCGCCGGGGCTTGAAACGGGGCTCGGCTAACATATCTCTCCAGGCGTGTCATGCGCCCCAACGGGGCATGGCGCACTGCCGGGACGCCCTTGCGGGTCCCGCGTAGGCTTGTGAAATTGCTCAATAGAGGATTTTTGCCATGAACCGATTTGACTTCACTCCCTATCGCCGCAGCACCGTCGGCTTCGATCGCCTGTTCGACCTGCTCGAGAATAGCTCGCGGGCCGGCTCGGGCGACAATTACCCTCCCTTCAACATCGAGCGCCGCGGTGAAGACGCCTACCGCATCACGCTCGCCGTAGCCGGCTTCAAGCCTGCCGACCTCGAGATTACCGCGCAGCAGAACCTCCTGGTGGTCCAGGGCCGCAAGGGCGAGGAACAGCCCTCGGGTCAGTATCTCCACGTCGGCATCGCCCAGCGCGGGTTCGAGCGCCGCTTCGAGCTTGCCGATTTCGTACGGGTGGATGGCGCCAACCTCGAGGACGGCCTGTTGGTGATCGACCTTGTGCGCGAAGTGCCCGAGGCGATGAAGCCCAAGAAGATTGCCGTGAACGGGCAGCACACGCTCAGCATGGTCGAGACCCCTGCGCCGGCCAGCGAGGCGGCGTGATCCTGCTGCTAACCTGATCGACAGAAGCAATTCGGGGGCGGGTCTGGGAGGACCCGCCCCCGCGACGCAGGGCGCCGCCCGGTCCGTTCACGATCGTCCGGGTCGCATAAGACGATCGATCCGGGACAAGCCCAAGATCGATCGGCCCGAAGGGCCTTCCGAAACAGGAGCCTGCCGATCCCGTCCGGCTAATGTTACGCCCGGGCGACACAGCGACCCCCGCCCAGGCTCGAAAACGTTTGCACGTTGCCGCAGCGATGGATGGCCACACGCAGCAGACTTGGCAATACCTTTAAGTTTTTATTCGGATGATTTTACGATTGCGTGGCCAAGGTAGACAACACGTGCCAGCATTGTCGCTAACGCGAAAAAGATATTTATTACATAAACTTAAGTAGATGCATTGCATCTGCACTTTACCCGGCCGCAAGCAACCGTAGCGGTTCAGACCAGCCGCGCCTGCAACAGGGCCGCACCGATGAATCCGGCAAACAGCGGGTGCGGGTCGAACGGCCTGCTCTTCAGTTCCGGGTGAAACTGCACCCCCACGAACCACGGATGGTCGGGCCGTTCGACGATTTCGGGCAGCAGTCCGTCGGGTGACATGCCCGAAAAGACCAGCCCCCCCTGCTCCAGCGCCTCGCGGTAGCCGCAGTTCACTTCGTAACGGTGGCGGTGCCGTTCGCTGATCTCGGTGGCGCCATATATGCTGGCCGCGTGGCTGTTGCCCGCAAGCTTCGCCGGATAGGCCCCCAGCCGCATCGTCCCGCCCAGGTCCCCGCCTTCGGCCCGCGTCTGCAAGCCCTCGGCGGTCATCCATTCGGTGATAATGCCCACCACCGGCTCCTCCGTCGGGCCGAATTCGGTGGACGAGGCCGCGGCAATGCCGGCGGTGTTGCGCGCGCCTTCGATGCAGGCCATCTGCATGCCGAGGCAAATACCGAAGAACGGCACCTTGCGCTCCCGCGCGAACCGCACCGAGGCGATCTTGCCTTCCGTCCCCCGCTCGCCGAAGCCGCCGGGCACGAGGATCCCGTGCATCGGTTCAAGGTGGGCGGCGATGGTCTGGTCATCCTGCTCGAACAGTTCCGCATCGAGCCAGCGGATGTTGACCTTTACCCGGTGCGCCATCCCGCCATGGACCAGCGCCTCATTGAGCGACTTGTAGGCGTCCTGGAGGCCGACATACTTGCCGACAACGCCGATCGTCACCTCCCCTTCCGGGTTCTGGTAGCGGTCGACAATGTCCACCCAGCGCGCCAGCGCCGGAGCCGGTGCGGTCAGCCCGAAATGGCGGAGCACTTCGTCGTCGAGGCCCTCGGCATGGTATTGCAGCGGCACGGCATAGATGCTCGAGGCATCGAGCGCCGGAATAACCGCTTCCTTGCGCACGTTGCAGAACAGGGCGATCTTGGCCCGCTCACCGTCGGGGATCGGCTTCTCGCAGCGGCACAGCAGCAGGTCGGGCTGCACGCCCAGCGCGGTCAGCTCGCGCACGGAATGCTGCGTCGGCTTGGTCTTCAGCTCGCCCGCCGCGGCGATGTAGGGCACCAGCGTCACGTGAACCGAACAGGTCCGCTCCCGGCCCAGTTCGTTGCGCAGCTGGCGCAGGGCCTCGATGAACGGCAGGCTCTCGATATCGCCCACGGTCCCGCCGATCTCGCACAGCACGAAATCGAGGTCATTCGTGTCGGCCTGGGCGAATTCCTTGATGGCGTCGGTCACGTGCGGAATCACCTGGACCGTAGCGCCGAGGTAGTCCCCCCGCCGCTCCTTGGCGATGATCTGCTGGTAAATCCTGCCGCTCGTGATGTTGTCCGACTGGCGCGCGGAGACGCCGGTGAAGCGCTCGTAATGGCCAAGGTCGAGGTCGGTCTCGGCGCCGTCGTCAGTGACGTAGACCTCGCCGTGCTGGTAGGGACTCATCGTACCCGGATCGACGTTGAGATAGGGGTCGAACTTGCGGATCCGCACGCGATAGCCGCGTGCCTGCAGCAGTGCCGCGAGGCTTGCCGCCATGAGACCTTTGCCAAGCGAGGAGACCACGCCGCCGGTGATGAAAATGTACCGCGCCATGGGAGTCGGGCCTTAATCCGTTCAGGGGGAAGCGGGCAAGCGGTGGCCGACGATTTGCGGCGTAAAATCCACAAGTCGTCCTCGCCGGCACTCAGCCGGCTGCGCCACCGCGCCCTCGATTGGAAAGAACACCGGGGCCTTGCCGGCCCCGGAAGGTCAGCTAGCCCGGGGCGCCGGAGCCTGCGCGGGAGCCTGGGCCGGGGTCGCACCATTCGGCGCAGGCGCCAGCGGATCGACCGGCGCCTGGACCGGTACCTCGCGCTTGAGCGAGGTATCGATCGAGCGGCCGCCTGATGTGCCTGCCGCCAGCGCAGCCAGCACGATCGAGAGGATGACGAACACCGTCGCCAGGATCGCCGTGGTGCGGGTCAGGAAATCCGCCGCGCCGCGCGCCGACATGAACCCGCTCGGGCTGCCGCCGGTGCCAAGGCCGCCGCCTTCGGACTTCTGCATCAGGATCACGCCGACCAGCAGCGCCGCAACAATCGCCTGGACGACCATGAGAAAGAGGAACAGCGACATGAAACCACGCTAGGCTGGAAAGTTCACGGCCATCTAGGCGCGACACCGCGGCAACGCAACCCGGGCAATTGCACGGTGCGCCTTCAAGCCACGCACATGGCTAATTCATCACCCTTCGGCGACAATGCCCGCCGCCGCGACGATCGCCAGGAAGCTTTCGGCCGAAAGACTCGCCCCGCCGACGAGCGCCCCGCCAACGCCTTCCGCGGCCAGCAGGTCCCGCGCGTTGTCGGCATTGACCGACCCGCCATACAGGATCCGCACGCCCCCGCCGACTTCGCCATAGAGCTCTGTCAGCGTTGCCCGGATGGCGCGGTGCATGGCGATCACGTCGTCCACCGCGGCCACGCGGCCGGTGCCGATCGCCCAGACCGGCTCGTAGGCTACCGAAATCTTGCCCGGCGCGGTTTCCCCGGCCAGTTCAGCGGCGGGCATCGATGCGGCCACCTGGGCCTTGACCACAGCCTCGGCTTCTCCCGCATCGCGCTGTTCCAGCGTTTCACCCACGCAGACGATGACGCCGAGGCCCGAATGCAAGGCGACCTCGGCCTTGGCCTTCACCAGTTCATCGGTGTCGCCATGGTCCTTGCGCCGCTCGGAATGGCCGACGATCACGAAGTCGGCGCCCGCGTCCTCCAGCATGGGTGCGGAAATGTCGCCGGTATGCGCGCCCTTGACCTCGACGTGGCAGTCCTGCCCGCCGATGGCGATGGTCTGGGCCTCGCTGGTGAGGGCCTGGATCAGGGTGAACGGCGGGGCAATCGCCACCTGGACCACCGGATAACGCCCCGCAGCACGGTCGATCGCCCGGGCTTCGGGCAGCATCGCCCGCGTCCCGTTCATTTTCCAGTTTCCCACGATGTATGGCCGGTTTGGCATTACGGATCCCTGCGATTTTCCTGCGTCGGCCGGCGCCTTACAACTGCCGGCCACGCGCTCCGGGCGATTCTCCGCCCGGCTGTGTTGGCCGGCTGCTAGGCCACCCTTGGCCGGAATGTCAAAATCGTCTGCAAGGTTTTCTCCGGCACGTACGGGAATTCTTGTCGATTTAAGCCACCACCCGCGCTGTTGCGAACGCCGCGATAGGCTCCTAAAGCCGCCCCATTCGCGGGGGCGCTCCCCGACTTACCGCTCAGCCGAGGCGACAGACTGCTCCATGATGAAGTTTCTCCGCTCGCTCATGCATTCCAAGCTCGGGGCCATTTTCGCGATCGGCTTCCTCGTCGTCATCGGCCTCGCCTTCGCCGCCGGCGACGTGACGAGCAGCCGGCAGTTCGGCAGCGTCACCGGGGGTGACCGCGTGGCCACGGTCGGCAAGCGCAAGCTCTCCACTGCCGATCTCAGCACCGCGGCCAATAACGCCCTCGAGCAGGCAAAGCAGAGCGATCCCCGCCTGACGATGAAGGCCTTCGTCGCCGGGGGCGGGCTCGAGGATGCGCTCGGCCAGCTGATCGACCGCGCCGCCATCGCGGAGTTCGGCCAGGCTCACGGCATCGTCGCGAGCGACCGCCTGGTCGACAGCGAGATTGCCAAGATCCCCGCCTTCAACGGTCCCGACGGCAAGTTCAGCGAACAGGCCTACAAGACCCTGCTGGCCCAGCGCGGGCTGACCGACGCGGCCGTCCGCCAGGATCTCGCCAGTGGCCTTATCGCACGGCAGGTGCTCATTCCGGGCGCGTTCGGTGCGCGCATGCCGGTGGACGTGGTCAAACGCTATGCCGCGCTGCTGGCCGATCATCGGGCCGGCGCAATCGCCCTGCTCCCCTCGGCCCTGTTCGCGCCGAGGCAGGAGCCCTCGGCCGCCGATCTCGCCGCCTATTACGCCGCCCGCAAGGCCGCCTACATCCGCCCCGAACGCCGCACCCTGCGCTATGCCGTCTTCGACGAGAGCGCGATCAAGAACGTCCCCGCCCCCACCGAGGCGGAGATCGCCGCCCGCTACAACGGCAACCGGGCCCTCTACGGCCCCAGCGAGCTGCGCAAGGTTTCGCAGCTTGTCCTCCCCGCCGAGGCCGACGCCCGCGCCGTGGCCGCTTCGGGCAAGAGCCTCGAGGCAGAGGCTGCTGCCAAGGGCCTCGCCGTCGCCCCGCTCGGCCCGCTTTCCCGTGAAGCCCTCGCCGGACAGACCAGCCCGGCCCTCGCCGACGCTGTCTTCGCGGCAGAGCGCGGCAAGCTGGTCGGCCCGGTGCGCGGCCCGCTCGGC
>DASTGC010000173.1:0-5949 GCA_035719485.1 Novosphingobium sp. | reverse complement strand
ATGGCGGCTGGGCGCCACCGCAACCGGTCATGTACCGGATGGCGGCCATGGAGGCGGCAGGCGCCCCGCCGCCGTCCCCATTCGAAGCAGGTCAGTTGCAGATGACCATGAATGTGACCGTCCAGTTCGAACTGGTGCCCTGACGGGAATGGCTGAGTGCTTGACGGCCGCCAGAAGACCGCCAGGGAGCGTCCGTATTCGGCTAGGGTCTGGCGCTCGCAACCTTCGCATCCGCTGTGGCGTCCGGTGCGGCCAAGCCGGTGGCCTTGGCGAGGAAGGCCAAAATGTCGGCGCTTTCCTCAATGGCCTTGTCAGTCGGCTTGCCCGATCCGTGCCCGGCCCTTGTTTCAATGCGGATCAGGTGTGGCCTTGTGCCGATGTCGGCGGACTGCAAAGTGGCCGTGTATTTGAAGCTATGGCCAGGCACCACTCTGTCATCGGTGTCGGCAGTTGTGACGAGAATGGCTGGGTAGTCCTTGCCGCCGGCAATGTTATGCAGGGGCGAATAGGAGCGGAGGACCCTGAAGTCTGCCTCGCGTTTGGGGCTGCCGTAGTCGTCGACCCAATAGCGCCCGGCGGTGAAGCGATCAAAGCGCAACATGTCCATCACCCCAACCTGCGGGTTGGCGGCGACGAACAGGTCCGGCCTTTGGTTGACCACGGCGCCCACCAGCAGGCCTCCATTGGAACCGCCTTGGATCGCAAGCTGGGCGGGCGTGGTGATGCCTTCGCCAATCAGGTACTCGGCGCCGGAGATGAAGTCGTCGAACACGTTCTGCTTGTTAGCCAGTCGACCGCCATCGTGCCAGGCGCGGCCGTATTCCCCTCCGCCGCGGACATTGGCAATCGCGAAGGCCCCGCCCGCCTCGAGCCAGGCGAGGCGGGACGCGGCGTAGGCAGGAGTCAACGAAACGTCGAACCCGCCGTAGCCGTAGAGTAGGGTCGGCAGCGGCCTTCCCGCACCCGCAGCTGCCTTGCCGCGAACAAGGAACAGCGGAATGCGGGTACCGTCCTTCGAGGGATAGAAGCGCTGTTCGACCACGAACCGCTCGGGCTCGAAGGCCAGTTGCGGCTGAGCGAAGACCTGGGTCTTCCCGCTGGCGAGGTCGAGCCGGTAGATCGTCGAGGGGCGGTTGAAGCTGGTGAAGGCGTAGAAGGTCTCCGGATCGCCGGGCTCGCCGCGAAAGCCGCTGGCCGTGCCGATGTCCGAGAGTTCGATCGTGCTGGCGGGCTTGCCGGCAAGGTCGAGCACCAAGGCACGACTGCTAGCGTCCTTCAGGTAGTTGAGCACCAGCTTGTTGCCGACGATCGCGGCGTGTTCGAGCTTGTCTTCGCTCTGGGGCACAACTTCTCGAAATTCATGCACAGCGGCTGTGGGATCTATCGCGACCAGCCGGTAGAGCGGCGCGCCCTGGTTGGTGAGGAACCACATTGTCCGCCCGACGCTCTCGACCAGCTGCCAGTCATGATCGAGGCCGCCGACGACCTCGCGGATCGGCCACTTGCCCGCCGGCCGGTCCGCCAAGTCGATGAGGTGGATCGCGTGGCGGGCATCGGTGCCGCTTGACGTGGTGATGACCGCCCAGCGCCCGTCGGCCGTGACTTCGGCGGCGTGGCCGAGCTCGGGCCGGTCAGGCGTCGCATAGACCAGCTGGTCGGCGGACTGATCGGTCCCGAGACGGTGGAACCACAGGGCCTGGTTGTAGGACAACTGCTGGAAGGCCGCGCCGGGGGGCGGTTCGGGGAAGCGCGAATAGAGAAAGCCTTCGTTGCCGACCCAGGCGAGCTGGGTGAACTTTGCCCAGCGCACGAGGTCCGGCAGGGGCTGGCCGGTGGTGACGTCGAGCACCCGCAGTGTGCGCCAGTCGCTCCCTGCGTCCTGCACGGAGTAGAGCAGGAAACGGCCATCGCGCGACGGCTTCCAGGCATCGAGCGCGGTGGCCCCGTCCGTCGCCCAGGCGTTGGGATCAAGCAGCAACCGCGGCTTGCCCGAGAGTCCTTTGCGGACGAACAGTTGCGCCTGGTTCTGGAGGCCCGAGTTGCGCAGATAGAAATAGTGCTTCCCGGCCCGGGTGGGCAGACCATAGCGCTCGTAATTGGTCAGTTGCCGGATCCGGCTGCGCCACCAGTCCCGCTGCGGCAGGCCGGCAAGATAACGCTCGGTCACCGCGTTCTGCCGGGCCACCCAATCGGCAACTTCGGGATCGTTGCGGACGTCATTCTCCAGCCAGCGATACGGATCGGCAATGGCCTCGCCGAAGTGATCCTCGACCACGGCATCCTTGCGGGTGGCGGGATAGGCGATGCGTTCAGGGACGGCTTGGGGCATGACCTCGGACAAGGCTGGGGCGACCGGCAAGACCAGCAGCGCGAGAGCCGCCGTGGCGGCAAAAGCAAAGGGGGGAACGGGATTCACGGATCGGAGATATGCGGCAGATGCAAGCAGCCTGCAACGTGGCTGCAAGGGCCTTGCCATGGGCTGAACGGCCGCGCCTCGAGTCAACAAAGCAGAAGGGCGGCCATGCCAAGCATGACCGCCCTTCAGAGCCTTTCCGGAGGAAAGCCCGCTCAGGCTTCCTCGAATTCCTCGACGCTCTGGACCGGCCCCGAATCCTGGCCCTTGGCCGCGGTGTCGCGGTCAACCAGTTCGATGACGGCCATCGGAGCGGCGTCCGACGCGCGGACGCCGGCCTTGATGATGCGGGTGTAGCCGCCCTGACGATCGGCGTAGCGAGCGGCCAGGACTTCGAACAGCTTGCGCTCCTGGGCATCGTCCATCAGCCGGGCATGGGCGAGGCGACGGTTCGACAACCCACCCTTCTTGCCGAGCGTGATCAGCTTTTCGAGATAGGGGCGCAGTTCGCGCGCCTTGGGGAGCGTGGTGGTGATCTGCTCGTGCTTGATCAGCGAGGCGGCCATGTTGCGCAGCATCGCGATGCGGTGGGCAGAGGTACGACCCAGCTTGCGCTGGCCCAGCTTGTGACGCATTTTTCTTCTCCGTTCGAAAGGGGGCCGTGTCAGGTACCCCAGTCCAGGTCGGTTGCGGGGCCGACCAAATCCCCGGTGCCGGCAAGGGGTCGGCCACACCGTGCCCCCTCACCCAACCCTCTTCCCGCCGGGAAGAGGGCTAAAGGCTTCAGCCCAGCAGCTCCTGTTCGAGCTTCTTGGCCATTTCCTCGATGTTTTCCGGCGGCCAGCCGGGGATGTCCATGCCGAGGCGAAGGCCCATCGAGCTCAGGACTTCCTTGATCTCGTTGAGCGACTTGCGGCCGAAGTTCGGCGTGCGGAGCATCTCGGCCTCGGTCTTCTGGACCAGGTCACCGATGTAGATGATGTTGTCGTTCTTGAGGCAGTTGGCCGAACGGACCGAAAGCTCCAGTTCGTCCACCTTCTTGAGCAGGTAGCGGTTGAGCTGGTTGGTATCGCCTTCCTCGGCGGGAGCGGCGGCCATGCCGATCATCGGCGAGGCGCCGGTCGGGGCCACGTCCTCGAAGTGGACGAACAGCGCCAGCTGGTCCTGGAGGATGCGCGCGGCATAGGCCACGGCGTCTTCCGGGGTGACGGTGCCGTCAGTCTCGATGCTCAGGCTGAGCTTGTCGTAGTCCAGCTCCTGGCCGATACGGGCATTGTCGACCTTGTAGGAGACCTGGCGCACCGGCGAGTAGAGCGAATCAACCGGGATCAGGCCGATCGGCGCATCGACCGGACGGTTCGACACGGCCGGGACGTAGCCCTTGCCGGTATCGGCGGTCAGTTCCATGTTGAGCGTAGCCCCCTCGTCGAGGTGGCAGATCACCAGGTCCTTGTTCATGACCTCGATGTCGCCGGTCACGGCGATATCGCCCGCCTTCACTTCGGCCGGGCCGGTGGCGGAGAGCTGAAGGCGCTTGGGGCCTTCGCCCTGCATCTTGAGCGCGATCTGCTTCACGTTGAGGACGATGTCGGTCACGTCCTCGCGCACGCCGGCGAGCGAGCTGAATTCATGCAGCACGTTCTCGATCTTGATCGAGGTGATCGCCGCGCCCTGGAGCGAGGACAGCAGCACCCGGCGCAGCGCATTGCCAAGCGTCAGACCGAAGCCGCGCTCGAGCGGCTCGGCGACGAAAGTCGCGCGACGCTTGGGGTCGTTGCCGGGCTTGATGTCCAGGTTGTTGGGCTTCTTGAGTTCCTGCCAGTTCTTGATGTTGACAGTCATGGACTTCCCCTAGGGTATGTTCTGGCGGGAAAAGCCGCCGGCCCCTGAAAAGGACCGCGGCTTCTCGATAAACCGCAGGAGCCGGGCCCGGCCCCTGCGCAGTACGATCAGACGCGGCGACGCTTGGACGGGCGCACGCCGTTGTGCGGGATCGGGGTCACGTCGCGGATCGAGGTGATGGTGAAGCCGACCGCCTGGAGCGCACGCAGCGCACTCTCACGGCCCGAGCCGGGGCCCTTCACCTCGACCTCGAGGGTGCGCACGCCGTGTTCGGCGGCCTTCTTGCCGGCGTCGTCCGCAGCCACCTGGGCGGCATAGGGGGTCGACTTGCGGCTGCCCTTGAAGCCCATCATGCCGGCCGAGGACCACGAAATGGCGTTGCCCTGGGCATCGGTGATGGTCACCATGGTGTTGTTGAAGCTGGCATTCACGTGAGCGATGCCGCTCGAGATGTTCTTGCGCTCGCGGCGCTTAATGCGCTGGGGTTCGCGTGCCATGTGCTGAATTCCTGTCGAATATCGGGAAAAGAAACAGACCTGCCCGAGCCGCATGGCCCGGCGGCGGTCTTACTTCTTCTTGCCGGCGATGGGCTTGGCCTTGCCCTTGCGGGTGCGGGCGTTGGTGTGGGTGCGCTGGCCGCGGACCGGCAGCCCCTTGCGGTGGCGCAGCCCGCGGTAGCAGGCGAGGTCCATCAGGCGCTTGATGTTCATCGCGGTATCGCGGCGCAGGTCGCCCTCGACAGTATAGTCGGCGTCAATCGTCTCGCGGATGTGCAGGACTTCCTGGTCGGTCAGGTCCTGGACGCGGCGGCTGTGATCGATGCCCAGCTTGTCGGCAATGTCCTTGGCCGACTTGGGGCCGATACCGTGGATGTAGGTCAGCGCGATGATCACGCGCTTGTTGGTGGGGATGTTGACCCCGGCAATACGTGCCACTTAACTTTTCTCCAAGCTCCACAGGGTTTTGGCCTAATGGCCTTCCCTATCTCAACGCGGGTTCACTGGCTGAAACGGCAAAAGCCCGGGCACGACAAATCGCCTGCCGGACTGACCCGTTCATTCGAGTGAAGGGCGCGCTTAGGATGATTCGCCCGTGCTGTCAACGCCATGGCGGAGCAGCGGACAAGTCAAGCGCCGTGTGCTTGTGCCATTGCCATCCCGGCGGTGCAAGCCCTGATACAGAAGTCTCGGCACGCCCGACGGCCCGTCGTACCCAGCCAAGGGACATATTACCGCAGCAGGGAACACTGGCCTTCGCGCCTGAACAAAACCCCCGCTTCTTCCGGGCCGCTCGCTCCGCTCGATCTATCCGGCGATGATCTTCTCGATCGCGGCGGTGACGTCGTCCATTTCGGCCATGCCGTTGACGCGCGACACGATCCCGCGCGCCTCGTAGATCGGGAGGATCGGCGCGGTCTTGGCGCGATATTCGGCCATGCGCGTCCGCACCGTCTCTTCATTGTCGTCGGGACGGCGCTTGAACTCGTGGCTGCCGCACTTGTCGCAGGTGCCCGCCACTTTCGGCTGTTCGAACTTGTCGTGATAGCCCTTGCCGCAGTTGGCGCAGGTGAAGCGGCCGGTGATGCGCTCGACCAGCGCGTCTTCGTCGACCGCCAGTTCGATCACGCGGTCGAGGCTGCGGCCGCGGCCGGAGAGGATCGCGTCGAGCGAATGGGCCTGGGCCTCGGTGCGGGGATAGCCATCGAAGATGGCGCCGGTATCGGCGCCCATGGCATCGAGCTCTTCGCCGATCAG
>DASTGC010000172.1:0-12694 GCA_035719485.1 Novosphingobium sp. | reverse complement strand
TGGCCATGGAGCGGCAGGACGAGGGCTTGCGGCAGGCGCTCGGCTAGCCGCTCGCGGGTGCGTTCGATCTCGCCGACCCCGGGGAGGAAGGCGAGGATATCGCCCTCCTCTTCGCGCCATGCAGTTGTGATCGCGCTCACCATGGCATCCTCGATCCGAAGCTCAGGCCGGGCGCCGAGCCAGCGGATGGAGAGCGGCCAGGCCTTGCCGTCGCTCTCGATAATCGGCGCGCCGTCCAACAGAGCGGCGAAGCGGGCCCCGTCGAGCGTGGCTGACATGACCAGCAGGCGCAGGTCCTCGCGCAGAACCGACTGGCTTTCGATCGCGAGGGCGAGGCCGAGGTCGCTGTCGAGGTGGCGCTCGTGGGCCTCGTCGAACAGGATGGCGCTGACGCCGGTCAACTCCGGGTCCTTGAGGATGGTCGAAACGAAGATCGCCTCGGTCATGACGAGCACGCGGGTGCGCGCGGAGCGCTTGCTGTCGAGCCGGGTGAGATAACCGACGGTTTCGCCCGGAGCCTCGCCCAGCAGTTCGGCCATGCGCTCGGCCGCGGCCCGGGCGGCGACGCGGCGGGGGCTGAGGACGATGACGCTGCCGGTGCACCATGGCTCCGCCAGCAGTGCCGGAGCCACGGCCGTGGTCTTGCCCGCTCCCGGGGGGGCGATTAAAACCGCCGCGGACTGCTTGCGCAGCGCGGCGAGCAGATCCGGCAGAACGGCGTGGATCGGCAGGAGAGGCGCGGACGGGCGGGACATTTCCGCCGCGTTATGCGTTTCGGCCCGGGAGGGCCAGCGCCGAGATGACCAGCATCACGCGCTGACAACAGGAGGACTGCATGAAGACCTCTCAATTGGCCTTGCTTCCGCTAGCTCTCGCCGTCATCGCCAGCCCGGCGGTTGGCGTTCCGAAGAAACCCGCGAAGATGGACCCTGTAGCCAGCGCGATGAGCGCCGCGCCACCGGCGGTGGCTGCCCATGCGACAATCGTGCGCGGCAATGCCGATGGGACGATGACCACCCTGCGCAAGGGCACCAACGGCTTCACCTGCATGCCCGACAACCCGCAGACGCCCGGGCCCGATCCGATGTGCATGGATGCCAACGCGATGGAATGGGCCATGGCCTGGATGGGCCACAAGCCGCCGCCGACCGACAAGCCGGGCCTGATGTACATGCTCGAGGGCGGCACCGATTTCAGCAACACCGATCCCTATGCGACCAAGCCCGACGGGGCCTGGATCAACACCGGGCCGCACGTGATGGTGGTGGGTTCGACCGCCATGCTGAACGGCTATCCGTCGGGCCCGCGGCCGGATACCAAGGCGCCCTATGTGATGTGGGCGGGCACGCCCTATGCGCATCTGATGGTGCCGGTGAAGTAACCCTCGTTCCTCCCTGCCCGCGGGGAGGAGCTAGTAGCGCCTGGCGACGGCGAATTCGGCCGCTTCGGCCATGGCGCTGCGGGCCGGGCCGGCGGGGAAGCCGGCGATGGCGTCGATCGCGCGCTGGGCGTAGTGGCGGGCGCGGTCGCGGGTGGCGGCGACGGTGTCGTATTTGGCGATCAGGCCGACGGCATGGGCGAGATCGGCGTCGTCGGCACGAAAGCCGGCGATGGCGTCCTGCCAGAACTGGCGCTCTTCCGCCGTGCCCCGCGCGTAGGCGAGGATCACCGGCAAGGTCATCTTGCCGTCGCGGAAATCGTCGCCCTTGCCCTTGCCCATTTCCGATGCCTCGGAATCGTAGTCGATCGCATCGTCGACCAGCTGGAAAGCGATGCCGAGGTTGCGGCCATAGGCATCGAGCGCCAGCTCGTCGGCCTCGGAGCGTTCGGCGACGACGGCGGCGATGCGGGTGGCCGCGGCGAACAGCGCGGCGGTCTTCGCGCCGATGATCTGGAGGTAATGCTCCTCGCTCGTCTCCACCTTGCGCTGGGCGGTGAGCTGGTCAACCTCGCCCTCGGCAATGACGGAGCTCGCTCGCGACAGTATCTTGAGCACCTTGAGGCTGCCGTCCTCCACCATCAGCTCGAAGCTGCGGGTGAAGAGGAAATCGCCGACCAGCACGGTCGCCGGGTTGCCATAGACGATGTTGGCCGTTTCGCGGCCCCGCCGCATGTCCGAACCGTCGACGACGTCGTCGTGCAGCAGGGTGGCGGTGTGGATGAACTCGACCGCGGCCGCCAGCTTGTGGTGGCGCGTGCCCTGGTAGTCGCACAGGGCGGCGCCGGCGATGGTCAGCATCGGACGCATGCGCTTGCCGCCACCGGAGATCAGATGACCGGCCAGCGCCGGAATCAGCGGGATTTCGCTCTGCATCCGGTCGAGGATGATCGCGTTGACGGCATTCATGCCGGGCGCGGTGAGGGCCAACAGCGGGTTCAGCGAAGGCTCGTTCGGACGGGGCCGGAGCGGGATCACGTCTGCGGTCATGGAGCCGCCCTTGCGCGCAAGGCCCGCGGAAGGCAAGCTTGGATTCAGGGGCAATCCCGTGCTAGCGGGCGTGCGATGGCACAGGACACCACTTCGACCGCTCCCGCTCCCGATGCAGCGCTGGCCTCGTTCCGCGCCAGCATCGACAACATTGACGCGGCGCTGATCCACATCCTGGCGGAGCGCTTCCGCATCACCAAGGCAGTCGGTGCCTACAAGGCGGAGCATGACCTGCCCGCGTCGGATCCATCCCGGGAGGAACGCCAGATCGCCCGCCTGCGCCAATTGGCCGCCGAAGCCCAGCTGGACCCCGATTTTGGCGAGAAATTCCTGCGGTTCATCATCGACGAGGTGATCCGTCATCACCAGCAGGCCAAGCAAAGCTCCTGAAACATAACTGACTTTTTTGTCAGGATTGCGGGAACCGCGCGTGTCCCCCGCCGTTGGCCTAGGGTTTGGGGGCGCATCCTGTCGTAGGAGGATGGTGGGTGCGCGGGTCGGGACAACTAGCGCGCCATGCAAGCCAGCAGCCTGAGTTCGCTCGGCAGGGATGAACGGACAAACCGGCTGATCGCCCTTTTGCTCGCAATCGGTTTCCTGGGTCTCGTGGGGGCAACCGTGACGGCCTGGGTGGTCCAGCGAACCACCCAGCATAACGCCTCCCTGATCGCCCACACCTTCGATGTCGAGGCGCGCATCAACGCCTTCAATTCGGCCAACGAACGCGCGGAAACCTCACGTCGCGGCTATCTCCTGTCGCCGGTGGATTCATTCAAGCTGCGAATGCAGGGCGCTCAGCAATCCCGTGACGCGCTGATGGAGCAGCTCGCCGAGCTTACGCGCGACAATCCGGTGCAGCAGGCGCGGATCGCCGAGCTGCGCCAGCTGGTTTACGAGCTCGACGCCCTGCAGGACCAGTCGGTTACAGGTGTGGTCGGCGTCAGGGACGACCTTGCGACGAAATTCTCCAGCGACCGCGCCGTCGCGCTCACCCGGCAAATCCGCGACAAGGCGAGCGAGATGCTCAATACCGAACAGGGCCTGCTGCTGACCCGGCAGGACGAGCAGAGCCGGACCATCTTCCGTTTCAACCTGCTGCTGATGGTGACGACCGTGCTGATCGTGGCGCTATCGGCAGCAACGCTGGGCATGATCCGGCGTAACCTGGCCGACCTGCGCAGATCACGCAATGAACTCAATCGCCTCAACGATGAACTCGAGGATCTGGTCGACTTGCGCACCGAGGCCCTGCGGCGGGCCAATGCCGAGATTCAGCGCTTTGCCTATATCGTCAGCCACGACCTGCGTGCGCCGCTGGTCAACGTCATGGGCTTCACCGCGGAACTGGAAGCGGCCAGGGAGACCATTCACCGCAGCCTTGCCCGGCTGGAGGTGGATCACCCCGGTGCTGTCGACAAGCCCGCACGAACGGCCATCGAGGAAGACCTGCCAGAGGCGATCGGCTTCATCCGCAGTTCCACCCGCAAGATGGACCGCCTGATCAATTCGATCCTGAAACTCTCCCGCGAGGGGCGACGTACGCTCACGCCCGAACCCATCGATGTGAACGCGCTGGTCGAGGGCATCATCGCCTCACTGCGGCACAAGGCGCTGGAAACCGGCACCACGTTTTCCGTAGGCAAGTTGCCCGCCATGGTGACCGACCGCTTGGCGCTTGAGCAAATTCTCTCCAATATAATTGAAAATGCTGTAAAATATCTGCGTCCCGAGGTACCGGGACAAATCCAGGTCGATGGTGTTGAAGAGGCGGCACGAACCATCATCTCCGTGAGGGACAACGGCCGCGGGATCGATCCGAAGGACCATCAGCGCGTGTTCGAGCTGTTCCGCCGCGCCGGTAACCAGGACCAGCCGGGCGAAGGCATCGGTCTCGCCCACGTTCGTGCCCTGGCCCATCGCCTGGGCGGCACCATCAACGTCGAATCCACGCCCGGCGTAGGCTCGACCTTCCAGCTTACCCTGCCCCACGCGTGGCAGCCCGGAGAAAGTCATGCCTGATACGCCGAACACCTCGACACCTGTCAACATCGTGATGATCGAGGACGACGAAGGGCATGCCCGCCTGATTGTGAAGAACATCCGCCGCGCGGGCATTTCCAATCCGGTGCACCACTTCCCCGACGGCACCTCCGGACTCGAGTTCCTGATGAACGACCTGCGCGGCCCGGCACAAAACGGTCCGGCACTGGTCCTGCTCGATCTCAACCTGCCGGACATGAGCGGAATCGACATCCTCGCCCGGATCAAGTCCACCGACGAGCTGAAGCGTACCCCCGTGGTCGTGCTGACCACGACCGACGACAAGGTGGAGATCCAGCGCTGCTACGATCTGGGCTGCAACGTCTACATCACCAAGCCGGTCAACTACGAGAACTTCGCCGATGCCGTGCGCCAGCTTGGCCTGTTCTTGTCGGTGATCCAGATCCCCGAGGTCGGAGAGGCCGAGTGAGCGAAGCTGCGCCGCGCATCCTCTACATCGATGACGATGAGGGCCTGTGCCGGCTGGTTGCCCGGCAGCTTGGTCGCAAGGGCTTCGCTGTGGCCACGGCCGGCAGTGGGGCCGAAGGGGTGGCACGGGTGCGGGCCGAGGATTTCGACCTGGTTGCCGTCGATCACTACATGCCCGGACAGGACGGGCTGCAGACACTGGCGGCGCTTGCCGCCCTGCCGGCCTGCCCGCCGATCGTCTACGTGACCGGTTCGGACGAAGGGGCCGTCGCCGTGGCCGCGCTGAAATCGGGCGCGATGGACTACATCGTGAAATCGGCGGACGAAGGCTTCGCCGACCTGCTCGCCAGCACCTTCGCCCAGGTGCTCGAACAGGCCGAGCTGCGCAGCGCCCGCGATGTCGCGGAAGCGGGGCTCAGGGCCAGTAACCAGCGGCTCGAAGCGCTGCTGCGCGAAGTCAACCACCGGGTCGCCAACAATCTCCAGATGGTCATGTCCTTTGTCGGCATGCAGGCCGGCGTGGTGGAAGACGAGGCTGCCCGCGAGGCCCTTCGCAAGACCCAGCAGCGCATCGCCACGATCGCCCAGATTAACCGCCGCCTCTACAGCACCGGCGATGTGGAAGTGGTCGCCATGGCCGATTACCTGCCGGCCCTCGTCGAGGACATCGCCAAGGGCTGGTCGACCAAGGGCGCCGAGTGCCGGGTCGTGTCGCAAGTGGCGCCGGTGTCGCTCAACACCGACAATGCCGTGACCATCGGCATGGTCGCCAACGAACTGGTCAGCAATGCCTGCAAATACGCCTATCCGGGTCCGGACAAGGGCGAAATCCGCGTCCTCCTCCAGCCGCTCGACGCCGAGGCGGTGGAACTCAGGGTGGAAGACGACGGGGTCGGAATTGCCGTGGGCGATCCCGCCAAGGGCACGGGGCTGGGGACCCGCCTGATCCGCGCCCTCGCCCAGAGTCACGGCGCATCGATCGAGTTTCGCGACAGCGAACCGGGACTGTGCGTGCGCTTCGTGCTGCCGCTCAAACGGATGGCGGCGGCCGTGCGGATGGCGAACGCCTGATCAGGCGCCCGCCGCCGCGCGCGGCAGGCGCAGGCGAACCATCAGCCCGCCAAGGTCCTCGCTCTCGCCCAGCTCGACCGATCCGCCATAGATTTCCGCCACATCGCGCACGATGGCAAGGCCCAGGCCGGTGCCAGGCTTGCCGGTATCCAGCCGCGCGCCTCGGCTGAATATCCGGGTGCGCTCCTCCGCCGGGATTCCCGCTCCATCGTCCTCGATCCATATCTCGCACCAGCGCCCGTCCGCCGGTTCGGCATCGATGGTGACGAAGACCGAACCACCCCCATACTTGGCCGCGTTCTCGATGAGGTTGCCGAGGATCTCGTCAAGGTCCTGCCGCTCGATCGCGACGCAGGCCTCGCGGTTGCCGTCAAGATCGAAGCGGGTGGTCTCGTAGAGCCGGGTGACGGCCCGCAGCACTGCCTCGACACTCTCCCACACTCCCGCCCGCGACATGCCGACAGCGCGGCGCCCGACGGCCCGGGCCCGAGCGAGATGGTGATCGACCTGGCGGCGCATGACGGCAGCCTCGCGGATCACGGTATCGGCAAGATCGGGTGCCTTGGCCGTCGCCGCATTCATGACCACGGTCAGCGGGGTCTTGAGCGCATGGGCAAGGTTGCCGGCATGGGTGCGGGCTTCCTCTGCCTGGCGCTCGGTATGGGAGAGTAGTCCGTTGAGCTCGTCCACCAGCGGCTGGACTTCCAGCGGGAGCGGATCGACCACCCGGTTTGTGCCCGTCGTGCGCATCTTCTGGATCGCGCGGCGAACCCGGCGCAGCGGGCCCAGGCCATACCAGGTCTGCAGGCCCGCCATCAGGAACAGGCCCAGGCCGAGCACGATGAACGACCAGACGAGGATCAGGCGGATGCGCTTGATCTGGTCATCCAGCGCAGAGCGGCTCTGGGCGACGATGAACCACCACTTGGTGTCGCTCCCCGGCAGGATGATCGAGCGCTCCATCACCCGGAGCGGTTCGCCTGCGAACTGCGCGCTGTCATAGACATGCGGCGCCTCGTCGAAATGGCCGGTATCGACCTTGAGGGTGCGGTCCCACAGCGAGCGCGAGGGGAAATCGTCGTGACCCTTGCCGGAGATTTGCCAATAGAGGCCGGAATTCGGCTCGAGAAAGCGCTGGTCACCGAGCGGTCGGTTGAAGAAGACCTCGCCGTCCGGGCCGATCTCGGCCGAGCCGACCATGGCGGTGAGCATGTAGCCGAGCTGGTCGTCGAAATTGCGGGTGACAAGCCCGGTCAGCGTCCGGTCCAGCCCGACGCCGCCGAGCAGAAGCAGGATGGAAATCCAGCCTGCCGCGATCAGCATCATCCGCCGGGCGAGCGAACCGGTGTGCGGCCGCGCGGGTATGTCGGTGACGACCGGGCCCGGCGGGACCGCCTCAGCCACGCCCCTATCCGCGCCGGGCTTCGGCCGGATCGTCAAGGCTATAGCCAAGCCCGCGGATCGTGGTGATCACGTCTGCACCCAGCTTCTTGCGGATGCGGGTGACGAAGACCTCGATCGTGTTGGAATCCCGGTCGAAGTCCTGGTCGTAGATGTGCTCGATCAGTTCGGTGCGGGAAACGACCTTGCCCTTGTGGTGAAGCAGGTAGGACAGCAGCTTGTATTCCTGCGCGGTCAGCTTCACCGGCTCGCCTTTCAGCGTCACCCGGCCCGAACGCGTGTCCAGCCGCACGTCGCCGGCGATGAGCTCGCTTGATGAATTGCCCGAGGCGCGGCGGATGAGCGCGCGCAGGCGGGCGATCAGTTCTTCGGTCTGGAAGGGCTTGGCGAGGTAATCGTCGGCGCCGGCATCGAGGCCGGCGACCTTGTCCGACCAGCTGTCGCGCGCGGTCAGCACCAGCACCGGAAAGGTTCGCCCTTCCTTGCGCCACATGCCGAGCACAGTCAGCCCGTCAATCTCCGGCAGGCCGAGATCAAGCACCACGGCATCGTAGTCCTCGCTCGACCCCATGTAGTGCCCGTCCTCGCCATCGGTGGAGAGATCGACCGCATAGCCGGTCTGCTCCAGCGTGGTCTTGAGCTGGCGGCCCAGCGTGGGCTCGTCCTCGACGATCAGGATGCGCATGGCTCAGTCCCCTGTTGCGGCATGGTTTGCCGGACGGGCCGGACAGGCCCGGGTCATGCTGGCAAAGCTGGGTAGCGTCAAGCGATCCGCCAAGGGGCTGTCCCGGTCCGCCAGCCGTCAGTGCCGGGAGATGATCTGGCCGGAACGGGCGTCGACATCGACGAAGACCACCCGACCCTGGTTGATGAACTTGAGCCGGTAGGCCATCGCGATGGGATCGTATTCCGGCCCGAGATACTGCATGCCCGGCATAGTGGGCAGAACGATCTGCTCGATCTGGCGCAATGGCAGGACATTGCCGGCCCGCATGTCGCGCCGGACCTGGCCCTGGGCATCTCCGGGAGCGGCGGCATCGGTGGCGGACAGCCCGACCAAGGCAACCGCAAGCAGTACGGGAATGACGGCAATTCGCTTCATGACAGGCGTGCTGCTATCCTGCAGGCGTTGAACGCGGCGTGAATAGCGGGCGACCTTGCCGGCCCCCGGCCGGCTGTCAATCCGCAAGCTTGTCAAGGCAGGGACCCTCCCCTAACGCGCCGCCATGGCCGCCGCACCGATCCTTTCCTGGGAAGGCCTGAGCCTGCAACAGGGCTCGGGCTGGCTCTTCCGCGACCTCGACATCAACATCGCCCCGCGTGACCGGCTGGCCCTGATCGGCCGCAATGGCGCTGGCAAGACCACGCTTCTGCGCCTCATCGCCGGCGCCGTCGATGCCGACAGGGGCAAGCGCGCGATCCAGCCGGGCACGAAGATCGTGACCCTGGAGCAGGACCCGTTCTTTACCGGCTTCGCCACCCTGATGGACTTCGCCCTGCACGGGCCCGATGCCCCGCCGCGCCACGAGGTGGAATCGATCGCCGGCCAACTCGGCATCGACATGACCCGCGAGGCCGCCAGCGCCAGCGGGGGCGAACGCCGCCGGGCTGCCTTGGCCCGGGCGCTGGCCTCCGAACCGGACCTGCTGTTGCTGGACGAGCCGACCAACCACCTCGACCTCGCCGCGATCGACTGGCTGGAGGGCTGGCTCCAGCGGTATAACGGGGCCTTCGTGGTGATCAGCCACGACCGTACGTTCCTTGAGCGGCTGACCAAGGCGACGCTGTGGTTGGATCGCGGCTCGCTGCGGCGCAAGGACATCGGCTTCGGCGGCTATGAGGCCTGGATGGAGCAGGTCTACGCCGAGGAGGCCCGTGCCGCGGACAAGCTCGATGCCAAGCTCAAGATCGAGGCGCACTGGCTGGAGCGCGGGGTCACTGCGCGGCGAAAGCGCAATCAGGGCCGGCTGGAGAAGCTGTGGGAAATGCGCGCCCAGCGCGCGGCTATGCTGACCCCGCAGGGCACGGCCAAGCTCGCGCTCGGCACGGATGATGCCAGGAGCAAGGCGGTCATCGTCGCCGACCGGATCTCGAAGCGGTTCGGCGACAGGCCGATCATCAAAGACTTTTCCCTGCGGATCATGCGCAAGGACCGGATCGGCCTCGTCGGCGCCAATGGCGCGGGCAAGACCACCCTGCTCAAGCTGCTGACCGGGGAACTCGCGCCCGACGAGGGCACGGTGACCCTGGCCAAGACCCTCAACGGCGTGATGATCGACCAGCAGCGCAGCCTGATGGCCCCCGACAAGCGGGTGCGGGATGTGCTGGCCGAGGGCGGCGACTGGGTCGACGTGCGCGGGGTGCGCAAGCACGTCCAGGGCTACCTCAAGGACTTCCTGTTCGACCCCGCGCTGGTCGACGCCAAGGTGGGCACGCTGTCCGGCGGCGAACGCTCGCGCTTGCTGCTGGCACGGGAATTCGCCCGGCTGTCCAACCTGCTGGTGCTCGATGAGCCGACCAACGACCTCGACCTCGAAACGCTGGATCTGCTGCAGGAAGTCATTGCCGATTACGACGGCACCGTGTTGATCGTCAGCCACGACCGCGATTTCCTTGACCGCACGGTGACGGTGACGCTTGGGCTCGACGGCTCGGGCAGGGTCGACGTGGTGGCAGGCGGCTATGCCGACTGGGAAAGGCAGCGCAAGGCGCGTACAACGGCAGTGCAAGCCGCCCGCAAGCCTGCTGCGAGCGAGGCGGCTCCCCCTCTCCCGCCACCCGCGCCGAAGAAGGGCAAGCTCTCCTACAAGGACCAGCGCGACTACGACACGCTGCCCGAACGCATCGCCGAATATGACGCGGCGATCGCCCGGGGCGAGGCCCAGCTGGCCGATCGCGATCTCTACGCCCGCGATCCGAAGAAGTTCGCCGCCGTCATGGCCGCGCTCGACAAGGTCCGTGCCGAAAAGGAAGCGGCCGAGGAGCGCTGGCTGGAGCTGGCGGAGCAGGTCGAGGGCTAAACTCTCCTCCCCTATGGGACCCTGTAGTACGCTGCCACGCGGTCGAGCGCGAAGCGCAGGACCAGCTTGCCGCTGCGGGCGGGCCAGGCCAGCGCGCGTTCGGCAACGGCAAGGCTTTCGCCCGCGCAGACCACCCGCCAGAGGATGTCGGCAAGCCCGCTCCCGGCGCTGGCGACGGCTCCGTCGAAGCGCTCCCGGGCGGCAATCTGGCGCTCGGTCGGGTTCATGCGCAGCCCGTTGCCGCCGGGCAGGCGGACCGGTTCCCACCGCATGGTCACCGAGGGACTCAGCTGGGCCTGTTCGAAATCGCGGCGCAGGCATTCGCCCGCGGCGAGCTGGCGATCATCGATGTGACCATGGGCGTGGAGCCAGGTGACCGGGCTTTCCGCAAGGTTCATCGTCACGCTGCGCCGGCCGCGGCGCGGGCCGTCGGGCCCCGGCCCGGTCATCGTCAGTTCGCGCTCAACCAGTTCCCGGCGCATGGCTTTCTCCCTCCGAGTGAAGGGATCCAAGTGCCAAGGGACTATCCTTGTAGGAAAGCAAAAAAACCAATATGGTTACCGGAAGGGAGCTTCCGATGATCAATCGTATCCGCGATATCCGCAAGGAAAAGGGCCTGACCCTGGCCGACGTGGCCGAACGCTGCTCACCGCCGACCACGGCGCAGACGATCGGGCGGCTGGAAACCGGCATGCGCCAACTCTCGCTCACCTGGATGAACCGGATCGGCGCCGCGCTGGAAGTAGAGCCTGATGTGCTGGTGCGCGGCGAAGCCAGTGCCCAGCCACGGATTATCGCCCGCCTGGCCGAGACCGGTGCCGAACCGCTCACCGCGCCGCGTGACGCTGTCCTGCCGACCCAGCTGGCCAGCGACGGCAAGCTCGTCGCGCTCGCGGTGGAAGCGGGCGGCGGCGAATACCAGGCGGGTGACCAACTGTGGCTGCGGCAGATCGGCGACGAGAAATCGTGGGGGCGGCTGATCAATCGCGACGTCCTCGCCCCCCGCCCCGGCGGCCGCTTCGCCTTCGGGCGGCTGATCGATCGGGACGGCCGCCGCGTCGCCATTCTCCCGCCGGGGCGTGGGCAGCGGCAGGTCATCATCGACAATCCGGCCTGGCTGGCCGTGGCCGAGATGCTGGTTCGAGCGCTGTGACAGCAAGTGCGGCAGCAGGCCGGCCCTTGCGGGTGCTGAGCCTGGCAACGCTTTATCCCAATGATACCATGCCCAATTTCGGCGTCTTCGTCGCGCGGCAGATGGAAGCCGTGGCGCAGCGCGGGGACGTGGACCTGACCTTGGTGTGCCCCGTGGGGCTCCCGCCCTTCCCGCTCTCGCTGCACCCGCGTTACCGGGCGCTGGCCCGCCTGCCGCACGAGGAACAGCGCGGCGGCGTGCGCGTATTGCGGCCGCGCTTCCGGCTGATCCCGGCGATCGGCGGGCGGTTCAATGCCGCAGCGGTCGCCCGCGCGGTCGTACCGCTGGCGCGTCGGCTGCATGGCGATCAGGCCTTCGACGTGGTGGATGCGCAGTTCTTCTACCCGGACGGACCGGCAGCGGTACGGATCGGGCGGGCGCTGGGCCTGCCTGTCTCGATCAAGGCGCGCGGGGCGGACATTCACCACTGGGGCATGACGCGGGGCACCGGGCGGCAGGTCGTCGCCGCCGGCCACGCCGCCCAGGGCCTGCTCGCCGTCTCGCAAGGGCTGGCCGACGACATGGCCGCGCTCGGCCTGCCGCGCGAACGCATCACGATCCACCGCACCGGCCTCGACCGCGCGGTGTTCCGCCCGCTGGACCGGGCCGAGTGCCGCGCCCGGCTTGCCCTGCCCCACGACGCCCCGGTGCTCGCCTGCGTTGGCGCCCTGATCGCCCGCAAGGGGCAAGCCCATGCCATCGACGCCCTGCCCCACCTGCCCGGCGCGATCCTGCTCCTCGCCGGCACCGGGCCCGACGCCCCGGCCCTGCGCGCCCGCGCCGAGAGGCTCGGCGTGGCCGATCGCCTGCGCCTGCTCGGCCCGGTCCCCCATGGCGAGCTGCCGCAGGTGCTCTCGGCGGCGGACGTCTTCGTTCTGCCCACCGCCAGCGAAGGCCTCGCCAATGCCTGGGTCGAGGCCCTGGCCTGCGGCGTCCCGGTGGTGACCACCCCCATCCCCGGCGCCCGCGAACTGCTCACCGACCCCGCCTGCGGCCGCTTCGCCCCCCGCGACGGCGAGCAAATCGCCCGCGCGGTCCAATCCCTCCTCGCCCAGCCGCCCGCCCGCGCCGAAGTCCTGCGCGCCGCGGAACCCTTCAGCTGGGAAGCCAACG
>DASTGC010000171.1:0-2029 GCA_035719485.1 Novosphingobium sp. | reverse complement strand
CTGAAATTCGGCGAGGCACGGTCAACCGACGATGCCGAGGGTGAGGTGATCGCCACCAGCGAGAAGCGGCCGAGCGATGCCCAGATCGAGGCGGCACTGCCGGCCTTCCGCGGCACGATCAGCCAGCGTCCGCCGGTCTTTTCCGCCCTCAAGGTCGATGGCGAGCGCGCCTATGACCTGGCCCGGGCGGGCGAGGTGGTGGAACTGGCCCCCCGCGACATCCTGATTGAGCGGTTCGATCTGATCGGCCGGCCCGATGCCAACCAGGCCATTTTCGAGGTCCGTTCGGGCAAGGGGGCGTATATGCGCAGCCTTGGCCGGGACTTGGCCGAAGCCCTGGGCAGCCGGGGCCATGTGGCGGCCCTGCGGCGGATTGCCGTCGGCCCCTTCAACGAATCCCATGGGATTTCGCTGGATTCGCTAAAGGCTTTGGGCCATATTCCCGCCGCTTCACGGCACCTTTTACCGGTGGCGACCGCGCTGGACGACATCCCGGCACTGGCCATCACCGATAGTGAGGCGTCTCGCCTGCGTTGCGGACAAGCCGTCGGACCCATCCGGCGCCAGGATCTGGAACGCATTGGCCAATTCGGGAGCGGTGCGATTTTCTGTGCCAAGTCCGGCGGTTTGCCGGTGGCGCTCGTCCGTCTCGAGGCCGGCGATATACGCCCGGTGCGCGTGCTGAACCTGTAGAAGGAAAGGGACGCTGCGATGTCGTTTACGACTGAGCGCAAGCAGGCGCTGATCAAGGAATTCGCCACCAGCGAGGGTGACACCGGTTCGCCGGAGATCCAGGTGGCGCTGCTCTCCGAGCGTATCAAGAGTCTCACCGACCACCTCCAGACCCACGAGAAGGATTTCCATTCCCGCCGTGGCCTGCTGGTGATGGTGGGCCAGCGGCGGCGCTTGCTGGACTACCTCAAGCGCAAGAATGAAGGGCGCTACAAGGAGCTGATCGAGCGCCTTGGCCTTCGCCGTTAAGACCCCATCTAGTGATTGCGTTCCGCTTCCAGCGGGCGCAAAGAAGACCACCTGCCCGCTGAACGGTCGGAGCGGGCGGTTTGCAGTATGCCGGGCCGACGCAAGCGGCGCGTTTCGCGCCGTTTCCGCGGGTCCGGCAATGGGCTATCCGACCTTCATGCCTTACGGATCCATTCAAGGATAATTCAATGTTCAACGTACAACGCAAGGAACTCAACTGGGGCGGGCGCAAGCTCGTTCTGGAAAGCGGGCGTGTCGCCCGCCAGGCCGACGGCGCCGTGCTCGCAACATATGGCGAGACCGTGGTGCTGTGTACGGCTGTGGCTGCCCGTCAGCCGAAACCGGGAATCGATTTCTTCCCGCTCACCGTCAACTACCAGGAAAAGACCTTCGCTGCCGGCAAGATTCCCGGCGGCTTTTTCAAGCGCGAAGGCCGGCCAACGGAAAAGGAAGTGCTGACCTCGCGCCTCATCGACAGGCCGATCCGCCCGCTCTTCGCTTCCGGCTTTCGCAACGAAACCCAAGTCATCTGCACGGTGCTGAGTCACGATCTGGAGAACGACCCGGACGTGGTCGCCATGATCGGTGCTTCGGCTGCGCTTACGATTTCCGGCATTCCCTTTATGGGCCCGATCGGGGCGGCGCGCGTCGGCTATGTCGACGGCCAGTACGTCCTGAACCCGCTGCAGGAAAAGCTGGGTGAATCCGCTCTCGAACTCGTCGTCGCCGGCACCGCCGAAGGCGTACTGATGGTCGAATCCGAAGCCAAGGAGCTTTCCGAGGAAGTGATGCTCGGCGCCGTCACCTTCGGCTTCGAGCAATTTCAGCCGGTCATCAAGATGATCATCGACCTGGCCGAACTCTGCGCCAAGGATCCCTGGGACCTGCCGGCCCCCGCGCCGGAGGCGGAAGCGGTCGCCAAGCGTCTGGCGGAAGTTGCTTCCGATGATCTGCGTGCCGCCTACGCCGAGACGGCCAAACAGGCGCGCACCGACTTGCTCGCCAACGCCAAGCTGAAGGCGACCGAGGTGCTGACGGCCGAGGGTCT
>DASTGC010000170.1:0-3312 GCA_035719485.1 Novosphingobium sp. | reverse complement strand
GTCGACCTGAAGGATGCCGGCGATCCGGTCGAGCAGGCGCGGGCCTATGATGCGGCCGGGGCGGACGAGCTGTGCTTCCTCGATATCACTGCCAGCCACGAGGCGCGGGGCACCCTGCTCGATATCGTCCGGCGGACGGCGGAGGTGTGCTTCATGCCGTTGACCGTGGGCGGCGGGGTGCGCACCGTGGAGGATGCGCGGGCGCTGTTGCTGGCCGGGGCGGACAAGGTGGCGGTCAACAGCGCCGCCGTGTCCCGTCCCGAGGTGGTGAGCGACATTGCCGAGAAGATGGGCTCGCAGTGCATCGTCGCCTCGGTGGACGCGCGGCGGGTAGGGGATCACTGGGAGATCTTCACCCACGGCGGGCGCAAGGCCACGGGGATCGATGCGGTGGAGCACGCGGTGAAGCTTTCTGGCTTCGGCGCGGGCGAGCTGCTCGTCACCTCGATGGACGGGGACGGGACCCAGGCGGGCTATGACCTCGAGCTGACGCGCACGATTGCCGATGCGGTGCCCGTGCCGGTCGTGGCTTCGGGCGGGGTGGGGACGCTGGACCATCTCGTCGAGGGCGTTACCAAGGGTCATGCCAGCGCGGTGCTGGCGGCCTCGATCTTCCACTTCGGCAAGCACTCGATCGCCGAAGCCCATGCGGCGCTGCGGGCGGCGGGTTTGCCGGCCCGAGGTTAAGAGGCGGGTTGACCGTTTTGCCGCGGGGCGGCATCGCTCGGCCATGAGTGAAACAGGCCTCCACGAAACATTGGCAAAACTCGAAGCGACCATCGCGGAGCGGCGCGCGGCTGATCCGTCGACTTCCTATGTGGCGAAGCTCAACGCCAAGGGCGTCGGCAAGATCGCCCAGAAGCTGGGCGAGGAGGCGACCGAGACGGTGATCGCCGCGCTCGCCGGGGACCGGCAGGAGCTGGTCGGGGAGGCGGCGGACCTGCTGTTCCACCTGCTGGTGCTGCTGGGCGCCAAGGGCGTATCGCTGGCCGAGGTCTTGGCCGAGCTGGACCGGCGCGAGGGCACCTCGGGGATTGCCGAGAAAGCAGCGAGAAAGAGCGACTGATGCCGATCGATCCCAAGGCGCCCTATGACGACAACAACGTGTTTGCGCGGATCCTGCGGGGGGAACTGCCGTGCCGGAAGGTTTATGAGGACGATTTCGCGCTCGCTTTTCATGACATCAATCCGCAAGCGCCGGTCCACGTGCTGGTGATCCCCAAGGGGCGCTGGGTGAGCTGGGATGACTTTTCCGCGCAGGCCGAGGCGGAGGAGATCGTCGGGTTCGTGCGGGCGGTCGGGCAGGTGGCGCGGGACAACGCGCTGGTTGAGCCGGGCTACCGGATGCTGGCGAATGTGGGCCAGCACGGACACCAGGAAGTGCCGCACCTGCACGTGCACCTGTTCGGCGGGCGGCAGTTCTACGCAATGATCCCGCAGTGATGGCATAGGCGAGTCCAGTCGAGCCGTGTGGACGACCGGGCGAGCATATTTCCGAAGCATCGCCCTTGCCCTGCGACTCGCGCCCCGGTTAAGACCTGCGGCGTGATCGCGCCCACTCCTCCGGCAGGCCTGCTCGACGGGCCGGTGCATCGCTATGCGGTGCGCGCGTTCTATGAGGATACCGACCTGTCCGGCGCGGTCTACCATGCCAATTACCTAAAGTGGTTCGAGCGGGCGCGGTCTGACCTGGTGCGGCTGCTCGGGATTGACCAGCGCGCGGCGCAGGAGCGCGGCGAGGGGACATATGCCGTGGCCGAGCTGGCGATCCGCTACCGTCTTCCGGCGCGGCTGGACGACGTGGTGATCGTCGTGACGCGCGCCAAAGAAGTAGGCGCGGCCTCGTGCCGGTTGGTCCAGCAGGCCTGGCGCGGAGACAATTTGCTGGCCGAGGCGCAGGTTCGGGTGGGGTTCATCGGCGCCGATGGAAAGCCCAGGCGCCAACCCGCCGAGTGGCGCGCCGCGTTTCAATCCCTTCTGACGACGGAATCCGCATGACCCTGACGATCCTTGCCGCGGCCGCTTCGGGCCATCTCAACCCGGTGAAGCTGTTCCTCGATGCCGATATCGTGGTGCAGCTCGTGATGCTCGGCCTGATTGCGGCGAGCGTGTGGGTGTGGACCATCGTGGTCTCGTTCAGCCTCAGAATGGGCGCGGTGAACCGGGCCAATGCGGCCTATGAGCAGGGCTTCTGGCAAGCCCCGGATATCGAGGCCTATCATGGGCTCAACAACCGCACGGATGCCCCGGCGTCGCGCGTGGCGGCAGCGGGGTTGGCCGAGTGGCGGCGCAGCCTTGCCGCCAAGAAGCTGGACGCAGAAGGGGCGCGGCAGCGGCTAGCCTCGGTGATGGGTGCGGTGGTCGAGCAGGAGAGCGACCGGCTGGGCGAGCGGCTGAACTTCCTCGCCACGGTGGGCTCCGCGGCGCCGTTCATTGGCCTGTTCGGCACGGTCTGGGGAATCATGAACTCGTTCTTCCAAATCGGGCAGCAGCAGAATTCCTCGCTCGCGGTGGTCGCGCCGGGCATCTCCGAGGCGCTGTTCGCCACGGCGATCGGCCTGTTCGCCGCCATTCCCGCAGTGATCGCCTACAACCGCTTCTCAAACGCAGTAAACCATTTCGAGGCTCGCCTGCAGCGCTTCGCCGACCGGTTCCACACCACGCTCAGCCGCGAACTGGAGGCGCAGTGATGGAGGGCGGTCAGTCGATCCCTTCTACCCGTCATGCTGAACTTGTTTCAGCATCCATGGTGCAGGTAGGCGCGGAGCTTGCCATGCCGAGGGGCGATGTGGCTCGTGGTCCGAGGGTTCCGCGCCTGCCGGAGGGATGGACCCTGAAACAAGTTCAGGGTGACGAGGGATTGAAGCGTTCTCCATTCCTGCGGGGGCACTGCTGATGGCGATGAACCTCTCGTCCCCGGGCCCGCGCCGCCGTCGTCGCTCACGCCGCGGGGCCATGGCGGAGATCAACGTCACGCCGCTGGTCGACGTGATGCTGGTGCTGCTGATCATCTTCATGGTCACCGCGCCGCTGCTGACCGCGGGCGTGCCGGTGGAGCTGCCCGACAGCCGGGCCAAGGCGCTGGCGCAAGAGCCCAGGCAGGTGACCATCTCGATGACGCCGGATGGGAAGACCTATATTGACGATGCCGAGGTGGTCCCGGGGGAACTGGCGCAGCGTCTGGAGGGAGTCGCGCGCGGGCCCGATGGCAAGCCGCCGCTGGTGACGCTCCGGGCCGACCGCGCCCTGTCCTATGGCGAGGTGATGACGGTGATGGGCGAACTGAACCGGGCCGGGTTCAATTCGATCTCG
>DASTGC010000169.1:0-10881 GCA_035719485.1 Novosphingobium sp. | reverse complement strand
GTTTCCGGACGTGATCAGCCCCGCCGCAGCGATGGACCTGCCGCGCGGCGAGGTGCTGATCGTGGCTACCGGCGGGCAGGGCGAACCGCGGGCGGCGCTGGCCCGGATCACCGAGGGCCACCATGACATCGCCCTTGAGCGCGGCGACGTGGTGCTGTTTTCGAGCCGCCAGATTCCTGGCAACGAAATCGCGATCGGCCGCATCCAGAACAAGCTTGCGGGCGATGGGGTGGCTATCGTCACCGATCGGCAGAGCCCTATCCACGTTTCCGGACATCCGGGGCGGCCCGAGCTGCTGGCCCTCTACAAGTGGATTCGCCCGAAAATCCTACTGCCGGTTCACGGCGAGATGCGGCACATGAGCGAACAGGCGCGGCTCGGCAAACAGGCCGGAATTCCCGCTCAGGTCGTGCAGAAGAACGGCGATCTCGTTCGCCTGGCCCCGGGCAAGCCGGGCAAGTTCGGCGAGGTCCGTGCCGGACGGCTGATTCTGGACGGCGACATCATTGCTGCTGCGGATGGCCCCGGGATCGTCATGCGCCGCCGTCTCGCCGCCAATGGGCTCGTCATCGTGGCGCTCGATGCGAAGGGTCATGCCAGCGTGGCGGGCATCGGCCTTCCGCTGGAGGAGGACTACGAGGCCTTTTGCGAGGAGGCCCGGGCCGATGTGCAGAACGCGGTCGGCAAGCTCAAGGGCGGCAATCGCCGCGACAAGGAAGCCGTGACCGAAGCGGCGCGCCTCGCCGCACGCCGGGCAGCGACCCGCTGGTCGGGCAAGCGGCCGCAGGTCAAGGTCATGCTGGTGGAGGGTTAACTCGGTGCGGTGGACTTCGATCGTGGCGATCTACAGTTTGTTCTGGGTGCTCTCGGCCTTCATCGTCCTGCCCTTCGGCGTGCGCACGCCGGACGAGGACAACGCCAAGGTCCAGCGCGGCCATGCCGACAGCGCGCCGGTCAACTTCAACCCGCGCCTGATTGCGCGGCGTGCCACGATCGTCAGCCTCTTGCTGTTCGCGCTCTACTACCTCAACTACGTGAACGGCTGGATCGTGGCTTCTGATCTCGACGTCAGCCAGTTCTACCACGACCGTCCGCTCTAGGTCCGCAGCCGCTCGATCGCCTGGGCGAGCACCACATAAAGCTTGCCCATGTCGGAGGACAGCAAGGTGACGCCGAGGGCGTGGCCATCGCGGGTCGAAAGCAGCTGGCGAAGCATGCCTTCGAAATCATGGATGTAGCGGCTGACGTGATCGCGGAATTCGCTGTCGTCCTCGAAGATGCGGGCAATCTCGCGGGACTCGTTCAGATCGACCAGCCGTAGCGCACGGCGGGTGAATATCCCGCGATCGCCCTTGAGGTAGGCCGCCCAGGCTGTGTCGGTAACCTCGGTTGAGAGGGCCTTGGCGATGTCGATCGCGTTCGAGTTGAGGCTTTCGGTGATCAGCGCCACACGGCGGGCGAAATCGTTGTCAACCTGCTCCTGCGCCAGTTCGCGGGCGCGGGTGACGCGGCTTTCGAGGTTGCCGGCAAGCTCATTGACCATGGCAAGCTGGTCGCGCAGCTGCACCGCGGCTTCGCGGCTGACGCCGGCGGCATGGCCGGCGGCCTGTTCGAGCCGGCCCACGGCCTCGGCGATGCGTGAACGCATGACCCGTTCGATCGCAGCGGCGCTTTCGTCGCCCAGCCGCTGGGCATAGGCGGAGACGGCGCCCTGCGCGTCATTACCCAGGGTGGCGACGGCATTTCGGGCAGCTTCGGCCAGAGCCTCGATCGCCCCGCTCAACTGGCCCTGGGCGGTTTCGGCGGCGGCCAGGTTTTCGCGTTCCAGATCGGCAAGGCCGGCGCGCAGCTGGGCAATCATCGCTTCCTGCCCGGAGACGCGCCGGTCGAAGGAATCGCCCATGGCGGAAAGGTCGGCAATGGTTCCGGCGAGGACCTCGCGCGTCTGGCCGACCTGTTGCGACAGGGTGGCACCATGGGCGCCAGCCTCGCCGACCATGGCCGCAAGCTCGCGCAGGCGCCGTTCCCATTCCGCCAGCTGCGCCTCGCCGGTGGCGAGCGCGGCAGGCAGTTGGTCGCGCGATTGCTCGGTGCTGGCCTGGAGCAGTTCGAGCAGGCGCACGGCGCCGTCGGTCAGGCGGGCGACGGCGGCATCGGTCCCGGCAAGGGCCTCGCGGCTTGCGGTCAGACGCTCGGCGAGGAGACCCAGGCTGGCGCCGAGGCTTTCCTCGGCCTGGTTGCCGAAGGCGGAAATGGCGGCAATTCGCTCGCTCAGTCCCTCCAGCCGGGCGGCGATGGCCTCGCCCGCCTCGGCCAGGCTCTTCTGGCTGGCCGCGTGGGCGGCGCGCCTTTCGGCAGCGCCCTGGTCAAACTGGTTGAACAGGCTCTCGATTCGTCCGAGTTCAGTATCGTGCCTGCGGGCAGCCTCGGCGAGACGCTCATCCATTTCGGTGGAGAACAGGCGGTTGCGCTCAGCCAGCCGCGTATCGAAGCTGGCGGCTTCCTCGGACAGGGCAGCGATGCGCGCCTGGGCCGCGGCCAGGGCATCGCGATCGAGCTGGTCGAGCCGTTCGAGCATCTCGCGGATGGCGGTTTCGATCCGGTCCCGATCGGTCTCCAGAGCCAGCGCGGTCTGTGCATGGGCATCGCGCAGGCTCCTGGTGAGGGCCGTGCTTTCATCGCGAAGGCTGGCAAGCCGGGCGCGGAGCGATGTCAGGGCCTCGCCCTCGTGAGAGTCGAAGAGGGCGCGGGTGCGGTCAACTTCCTCGGCCAGCGCCGATCCCCGCCGACGGATCGAATCGAGCGCATCGGCTTCTTCAGCTGCCATTCGTTCGCGCAGGGCCGCGCCGCGATGCTCAAGCTCCTCGATGCGGGCGGCGATCACGGCCTGGGTTTGCGCCAGCCGGCTGTCGAGCACACTGAGGGATTCATCAATGCTGGCCTGCAAGGCGGCAGTACGCTGCTCACTGCTGGCTCCGGCATTTTCGAGACGAGCGAAGCCATCGACCAGACCATCGAGCGCAGCCTGGGCGGTGCGGCCGGCGTGGCCGACGGAATTGGCTACGTCCTTGGCCGAACTGGCGATGACCGGCAGCTGGCCGCGCAGCCGCTCCATATTGTCGAGCGCAGTGGTGCTGACGGAAGCGATCGTCTCGACCTGCTCGCCATTGTCGTGCACGAGTTGCTGCAGGCGATCGGCGTGGGTCGACAGGCGTTCGCCGGCCATGCGGCCAAGCGCATCGAGATCGCGTGCCTGGGCGGCGATGAATTCGCGCGCGAGGCTGAGTTCGCGATTGACCACGGTGAGCCGCGATTCGAGCGCCGCGGCTTCGGCGGCGAGCAGGCGGGCAGCATCGCCGAAGCGGGCGGCTTCGCGGCGGCTGGTGCGCAGGGCAATCAGCCAGAAAACGCCGATCAGCAGCACCGGCATGGCCCAGCTGCCGATCATCCCGATGCCGTCGCTTGGCGTTACGCCAGCGGCAAATCGGTGCCGCATCGCCCAGGCGAAAAAGGCAGTCCACCCGGCCACGGCCGTCAGGGCGAGAGCAGGAACCACCCACTCCCGCGTGGGGCTGCCTTCCGCATTATCATCCTCGGCCGACCATCCCGGTTCTGAATCGACGAAATCAGCAGAGGGGGCGCCGCCCTCCTCCACAATGGCTTCACCTGCCTGCGGCGTTTCGCCGCCGGCACCGAACGCAACGATGCGCGATCCCCCGGTCATGGCAGCAATCTAACACGCTTCGGCTGCTGATAAACCCCGCTTTAACCCAACCCGGCTACGCATGGGCGCATGGCCTACGAAGCAGGATCGCTGGACGAGACAATCGCCGCCGCCGCAGGCGACGATCCGGCCCTGTTTGCCGAACTCAAGCGCGCCTTTGCCGAGAGCATCGGTCGCCAGATCGATCTCCTGCGGCGTTCGCGCTGTGATGGGAACTGGCGGGTGGCCGCGCTGCGGCTCAAGGGCATCGCCGCTAGCTTCCACGCCGAAACGCTGATCGCGCTCGCCAGCGAAGCGATCGACGGCGCGCCGGGCGATCCCGTGATCCTGCGCCGGATTCAGCAGTTCTACGACAAGTTCGTCGCGGAGTAACCGCGCCGGTAGGGCTCGCCTGCGGGCTATTGGCATGGGGCCCGTCCGGCCGTAAGACTGCGCGGCCCTGCGCTGGAGACGTAAACTGCGGGTCGCGCTGCTGACAATCATGGAACCGGCTGGACCGGGCAATCCTGCGCCGCGCGGCTTCCTGCGGGTGGGCGGGCCGCAGCTTGTGCGGCACCAGCTTTCGCTGGCGCTGGCCAGCCGGTGCGAGCGGATCATCGTGATGGCGCGCGAGTTCAGTCCGGAAACGGCCGAATTGCAGCGCGAGAGCGAACAGGGCCGGGCTGCTTTCCATGTGCTGACCGGCCCGCGCGGCCTGGCATCGCTGGTCACGGCGGCGGACGAGGTCCTGGTAATCGCCGATGGGCTGCTGCCCACAACCGGCGATGCCTTGCGACTGCTGGAGACTGGGCCGGCGATTTTCGTGCAGCCGGCCGAAACAGGGATTCCGGCTGGATTCGAGCGGATCGACCTCAACCATGCGAGCGCCGGCATGATGCTGCTGCCCG
This sequence comes from Novosphingobium sp., assembly GCA_035719485.1. Classification (GTDB taxonomy): domain Bacteria; phylum Pseudomonadota; class Alphaproteobacteria; order Sphingomonadales; family Sphingomonadaceae; genus Novosphingobium. The sequence continues at coordinate 6,270 of DASTGC010000169.1, read as the reverse complement.
GGCGGCTCGTCGAACGGCTGATGGACCTTCCCGCCGATGCGGATCCCGCCTCGGCCCTGCTGCGGATAGGACTGCAGGCTGGCGTGGCCCAACGCATGATCCCCGACGAGGTGAGACTCGGCGGGCGCTGGCTGCTCGTGCGCACCGAACAGGAGGCCCATACCGCCGAGGACAGCTGGATGGTGCGGCATACGGCCGGCGGACCGGCAACGCCGGGTCCGCTGCTGGCGCAATTCCTTGCCCGCAGGTTCGGGCCGGCCGTGCTCCACGCCAGCGCCACCGGGCTGGCGGTGCCTTACGCGACGGGCTACCTGCTGGCGCTGGTCAGCCTTGGGCTGGCATGGCTGGGAGCGGCCTGGGTCGGCTTGATCCTGCTCGGTCTGGCCTGTGTGATCCAGCGCACCGCGGCGACGCTTGGGCGGCTCCAGCGCGAGGTGTTGGCGGTTCGGTCAGGCCGGGCCTGGCGCAGTGCAGTCTCGGCGGTGGTGCTCGATGGCGTCATCGGCGCGGTGCTGGTGCTGGCGCGCGTGCCGCTGCCGGGAGAATCGCTGATGGCGCGCCTGTTCCCTGCAGCGGTGCTGTTGGGGCTGGTGCGGCTGGTGCCGCGGGCCTTTGCCTCCGGCTGGGCGGTGTGGGTGTCTGATCGCCTGCTGCTGTGCCTGCTGCTGGCGGCCATGGCTGCGGGCAGGGTGATCGACCAGAGCGTTCCGGCGCTGGCATTGCTACTGCTGTTTGCCGGCCTGGTGCTCAATCGCGCCAGCTATGGGCCCGGGCAGGGCACCGGGCTAACGCGAGCTTAACCGCCCAAGGCTATGCAATTGCCATGAACCTTGCGGATCAGAGCAGGCCTGACGAGGGTATGGCCGCCATGGCGGCGGAGCTTGCGCGCGAAGATCGCGTGCGCGAAGCAATTGGCGCTGTGCTGCCGCACCTTGTCGGCGGCGAGGATGCCATGGCGTTGGGCGAGGAGCCCGTCGTGCGCACTCGCGCCACGCTGCTATCCCTGGCCGATGACCTGCTGCGCCGCGGGGGCGGGACCGGCAATGCCGCGACCCTGCACCAGGCGCTGGCGAATTCGGCAGCGCTCCTCGCCCATTGCCATGGTCTCGCGCTCGAGACGGCGACGAGCGAACGGCTGGCCGCCGCGGGCCTCGATCCGGTGCTGTCGCCGTGGCTCGAGGAGCTGCTGGGCGGCGAGACCGGGCGGGCGGCACTCGCGATGCGGACCATTTCGGCGCAGGCGCGGTTCGTTGCCCGACAGCGGCGGATGGGAGCGGATGTCGCAGAACTTCCCGCAGAACTGATGCACGCGGCACTGCTGGCGCTGGCCGACCTGCCGGGCGGGCCGGGTGACCAGGGTGCGGCGGCCTTGCGGGCTGCATATGACGAAGGGCGCACGCGGCTGTCGTTGCTGGCGCAGGTGGTTCTGGCGGGCAGCGAGTTCGGCGAGCGGGTGCTTGATCCGTCCGCGGCGGGGTTTGCCCTGTTCGCCACTGCCCTGGCCGCGCGCTCGGGCGCTCCGCGCCAGGAGGTGCTGTTGGCGAGCTCTACCGGGCAGGAATTTCGCCTGCTGCTGCTGATGCGCGCGGCCGGCGCGTCGGCGGAGGCGACCGGATCGGCGCTGGCACTGATCCACCCCGAGGGGCGCCTGCCGGGAGATTGGCTGGACATCTCGCACGAAGCCGCCGGTGCCCTGCTGGCGGGAGCCGCGGCATGAGCGCCGCTTCCGGAACCACCCTTGCCCAGGCGCGCACCGACGGCCATGGCCACCTGGTTGCTGCGGATGAACTGCTGCTTGGCCTGCAACTACGCTGTGGCGGGGAGATGCCCGGCCCGATTGCCATTCCCGCGCTACGCGAGGCGGTGGAGCGGGCTGCGGCGACGCGCCTGAAACTGGCCGTGCCGGTCACCGCCAACGACGGGGCCGAATGGGTGACGGCCTGGGTGGAAATCGAGCCGGGGGCGGCTGCAGACGAGGGATGCCGGGTGGACGTCCGCCAATGGCAGACCCGGGCCGTGCCGCCGGAGGAGGAACGCGTCGCCGCGCGGCGCCGGGCCGTGCTGGTCCGCCAGAACGCCGAGTTTTCGGCCAGGCTCGACAGCCGGCAGTGCGTGATCGTGGCCGAAGGCAGTGCGCCCGACCTTATGGGCTTGGCCGAGCGGATGACAGCGGAACCGGGCAAGCCGTGGACCGAATTCGTGACGGTCGAAGGCAGCGCCCACCGCCAGCCGTTGCACTGGCGCTTGCTCGATGGGGCCAAAGTCAGGATTGCCGGCTCTGACCGGATCTGGGAAGCGGCCTTGCTGCCGACTGGCGAGGCATCGGGCCGGGACGGGGGCTTCGAGCTGCATCTCGTGTCGGCCGAACCGTTCCCGGCGGCGGTTGACGGGCCTGCCGTGCCCCGGGGTGAACCAGCCCGGATGATCGGTCGAGAGGTCGCGCCCGTGCTGCGCCAGCCGATCGCGCGAATAGTTGCGAATGCCGAGACGATCCGCTCGCGCCTGATGGGGCCGCTGGCCGAGGAATACAGCGCCTATGCGGCCGACATTGCCGCCGCGGGGCAGCACCTGCTTGCACTGATCGACGACCTTACCGACCTCGAGGTGGTTGAATCGAGCGATTTCAAGACGTCGCCCGATCGCATCGATCTTGCTGAAGTGGCCCGCCAGGCCTCCGGCATTCTTGGGGTCAAGGCGCGGGAGCGGGGGATCGAGATTGATGCACCGCGCCATGGCGAAACGCTGGCAGCCGTGGCCGAATTCCGCCGCGTGCTGCAGGTGCTGCTGAACCTGATCGGCAATGCCCTGCGCTATTCGCCCGACGGCTCACAGGTGTGGATCCGGCTGGAACAGGACGGGCCGTTTGCCCGGGTAATCGTGGCCGACCAGGGACCGGGGCTGGACAGCGACCAGCAGGCCCGCGTGTTCGAGAAGTTCGAGCGGCTTGGCCGTAGCGGCGACGGCGGCTCGGGATTGGGGCTGTATATCTCGCGCCGCCTGGCCCGGGCCATGGGCGGGGAACTTTCAGTCGAAAGCGCGCCGGGGCAGGGCGCACGGTTCGTGCTCAGCGTGCCGGCGGCGGGTTCAGCCGCGGCGGCGTGACGCCCAGATGACCACGGCACCGATCCCCGCGAGGATGACGCCGTTCCAGGCCCACTTCGGCTCGGCCAGCATGAAGCTTTCGCGCGGCCACATGATGAAGCCGGTGCCCTGCCCGATCCACAGCAGGCCCATCAGCACCGCCAGGGCGCCGATAACCTGCAGGATCGGGCGGAGCACCCGCATCGGTCAGCGCTTTTCGACCGGCACGTAATCGCGCTGGGTCGGGCCGGTGTAGAGCTGGCGCGGACGACCGATCTTCTGCTCGGGATCGGAGATCATCTCGTTCCATTGCGCGATCCAGCCCACGGTGCGCGCGAGCGCGAAGATGCACGTGAACATCGAGGTCGGGATGCCGAGGGCGCTCTGCACGATGCCGGAGTAGAAGTCCACGTTCGGGTAGAGCTTGCGGGAGACGAAGTAATCGTCCTCGAGCGCGATCTTCTCCAGCGCCATGGCGAGCTTGAGCAGCGGCTCGTCGTGCTTGTCGAGCGCGTCCAGCACCTCGCGCGTGGTTTCCTGCATGAGCTTGGCGCGCGGGTCGTAGTTCTTGTACACGCGGTGGCCGAAGCCCATCAGCTTCACGCCCGAGTTCTTGTCCTTCACCTTCTTCACGAACTCGCCGATCTTGGCCACGCCGCCTTCCTTCTGCAGGTCGATCAGCATCTGCAGCGCGGCTTCGTTCGCGCCGCCGTGGGCCGGGCCCCAGAGGCAGGCGATGCCCGAGGCGATGCACGCGAAGGGGTTGGCGCCCGAGGAGCCCGCGAGGCGCACGGTCGAGGTGGAGGCGTTCTGCTCGTGGTCGGCGTGCAGGATGAAGATGCGGTCCAGCGCGCGCACGAGCACGTCGTTGACGTGGTAGTCCTCGGCGGGCACGGCGAACATCATCTTCATGAAGTTCGCGGTGTACGACAGGTTGTTCTGCGGGTACACGAACGGCTGGCCCATGTTGTACTTGTAGGCCATCGCCACGATCGTCGGCATCTTCGCGATGAGGCGGAAGGCCGAGACCTCGCGGTGCATGGGGTCGTTGATGTCGAGGGAATCGTGGTAGAAGGCCGAGAGCGCGCCCACCACGCCGACCAGCACCGCCATCGGGTGCGCGTCGCGGCGGAAGCCCTGGTACAGGCGCGCCAGCTGCTCGTGCACCATCGTGTGCCGGGTGACGGTGTACACGAACTCGTCCTTCTGCGCCTGTGTCGGCAGCTCGCCGTACATCAGCAGGTAGCAGACCTCGAGGAAGTCGCAGTTGACCGCCAGCTGCTCGATGGGGTAGCCACGGTACATCAGCACGCCCTGGTCACCGTCGATGTAGGTGATGTTCGAGGCGCAGCTCGCCGTGGAAAGGAAGCCGGGGTCGTAGGTGAACATGCCGGTCTTGCCGTACAGCGCCCGGATGTCCACCACGTCCGGTCCGATCGTGCCGCCGTACACCGGGAATTCCAGCGACTTGTCGCCGCCGTAGTTGAGAGTGGCTTTGCCTTTGGTTTCCATAGTCGCCTTGCTTCTCACGTCCATTTCGTGGCTCCCCTGGCCGCTTTTTCTAGGCGGCCCGCAGTTTTCCTACCAGTTCGCGCAGTTCGCCATCGGCGCTTTCGGTTCGGCCCATCACCAGGTCCAGCAGGTCATTGTCCGGCAGCGCGAGAAGCCGCTCCATGGCCCGCATGTCCTCGTCCGTCATCTGCGTCCCCGCCCCGGCCCAGAATCGGTCGAAAACGAGGTCCAGCTCGAGCAAACCGCGCCGGCTGCGCCATTTCAGGCGCTGCAGTCCACGATCATCGGCCATGGCAGCCCTTAACCCTTTGTTCGCCGTCAGACTTTGCTAAACGGCGCGCCGGACCAGGAGGTCCTTGATCCGCTCGATGGCCAGGGTCGGGTTCAGCCCCTTGGGGCACACCTCCACGCAGTTCATGATCGTGTGGCACCGGAACAGCCGGTACGGGTCCTCCAGGTCGTCCAGGCGCTCGTTGGTCGCCTGGTCGCGGCTGTCCGCGATGAACCGGTAGGCCTGCAGCAGCCCCGCCGGCCCCACGAACTTGTCGGGGTTCCACCAGAAGCTGGGGCAGGAAGTCGAGCAGCAGGCGCAAAGGATGCACTCGTACAGCCCGTCCAGCTCCTCGCGCTGCTCCGGCGACTGCAGCCGCTCGCGCTCCGGGGGCGGCTCGTCGTTGATGACGTATGGCCTTATGGAGTGGTACTGGGCGAAGAACTGCGTCATGTCCACGATCAGGTCGCGGATGATGGGCAGCCCGGCGAGCGGCCGGATGACCACCGGCTCCTTGAGGTCCACGAGCTTGGTCGTGCAGGCGAGCCCGTTCCTGCCGTTGATGTTCATGGCGTCCGAGCCGCACACCCCCTCCCGGCAGGAGCGGCGCAGGGCGAGCGAGTCGTCGATCGTCTTGATGCGCACCAGCGCGTCGAGGAGCATGCGGTCCGAGGGCCCCGGCTCGACGTCGTAGTCCTGGAAGTAGGGCTTCGCGTCCTTCTCGGGGTCGTAGCGCTGGATGCGGAATTTCATGGGCGGTTTCCCGGCGTGGCGGCCGATCGGTTTCTTCTCAGTAGACGCGCGCCTTGGGCTCGAACGTCTCCACGGACAGCGGCTTCAGGGTGACGGGCTTGTACTCCAGCCGGTCCCCCTCGCGGTACCACAGCGTGTGCTTGAGCCAGTTCACGTCGTCGCGCTTCGGGAAATCCGCCCGGTCGTGGGCGCCGCGGCTTTCCTGGCGCGCCATGGCGGAAATCATGGTGGCGCGCGCGACCTCGACCAGGTTCTCCAGCTCGAGCGCCTCGACGCGCGCGGTGTTGAACACCCGGGACTTGTCGCGGATCTCGGTGCGCTGGACCCGCTCGCCGAGCACCCTGACCTTCTCGACCCCCTCGCGCAGCAGGTCCGGGAAGCGGAAGACGCCGCAGTGCGCCTGCATCGTGCGCTGCATCTCCGCGCGCACGTCGTGGACGGGCTCGCCGCCGCTCTGGCCGTCCAACCGCGCCACGCGGGAGCGCGAGCGCTCGGCCGCGTCCTTGGGCAGCTCGCGGTGCGCACCGCCGTGGCGGCGGATGAAATCGATCATCGCCTGCCCGGAGCTCTTGCCCATCACCAGCAGGTCGGTGAGCGAGTTGGTGCCCAGGCGGTTGGCGCCATGGATCGAAGCGCAGCCGCATTCCCCGGCC